>CAUUGB010000006.1:0-41019 GCA_963544615.1 uncultured bacterium
TTATCTGGAACAAATCAAAAATTTTGGCTTTGTCAGTGGGATTGAAAATTATTCGCGCTATTTTGATGGACGAGCGAGTGGTGACCCACCTTTTACGCTTGTAGATTATTTTTGGGAAAATCAAAAAATATTTTCACATCAAGGTTTTTTAACGTTTGTGGATGAATCACATATGAGTATTCCCCAAGTTAGAGGGATGTATTTTGGGGATCGTTCCCGGAAAGAGAATTTAATTAAATATGGTTTTCGCTTGCCAAGCGCCCTTGACAATCGCCCGTTAAGATTTAATGAGTTTTTATCTAAAAATCAGCAATTTATTTTTGTTTCTGCTACTCCTGCGGAGTGGGAAATTAAACAAGCTGGCGGTAAAGTAGTGCAGCAATTACTGCGTCCCACCGGAATTTTAGACCCACAAATTCAGGTTCGCCCCAGTGAAGGACAAATTGAAGATCTAGTCAAGTTGGTATTGGAGCGCAAAAAGCGCTCTCAGCGAACACTCATTACTGTTTTAACCAAAAAATTAGCAGAAACCTTAACTGATTATCTCAATGACAAAGCTAAACTAGTGGCGCTGACAAAAAATCCGCACATTCCCCTGCCTCAAGTTGCCTATTTACACTCTGACATTGAGACTTTAGAAAGAAGTGATATTTTAGCTGATTTGCGCTCTGGGAAATATGACGTAGTGGTGGGGATTAATTTACTGCGCGAAGGTTTAGATTTGCCCGAAGTTTCTTTAGTAATTATTGTGGACGCCGATAAAGAGGGATTTTTGCGCTCTACTACTTCGCTAATTCAAACTATTGGTCGGGCGGGTCGACATGTGGATGGGATGGTGGTGATGTATGCCGATACCATCACCGCTTCCATGCAAGAGGCTATGGATGAAACCAACAGAAGACGTAAATTTCAGCAAGCTTACAATCAAGCTCATCACCTTACCCCCACTTCAGTAAAGAAGCCTATCCGGGAGCGCTTGCTTGATGAATTGGTAGAGCATAAAAATGCCCCAGCGGTTAAAACTGGCGCTGTGTCACCCCATTCCCGCCAGCGCCCACCGTTGATTGTTAATTTAGATAAAAAAACTGCCCTGGATTTAAATAATTTTCATCCCCAAGATTACACTCCTTATGAGCGACAAGTACTGGCGGGAAAACTGCACCGTGCCATGAGTAAAGCTGCCAAAGAAATGGATTTTGAGTTGGCAGCGGTGCTGCGAGACAGCGCCCGCAGTCTAACTAACAGTTAGCAACTGATAATTGACACTGCTAAAAATTCGGCTATAATAAAGAAACAATGAAAAAACTTTCTCCTCCTGCTGTTCCAGAGACAAATTTACTTTTGCCTACTGCTCCTCTAAAAGAAGGAGTATTGTTTCCGGGCATGGAAACTAAAATGGTTTTCACTCGCGATATTAGCAAAATGGCGCTGAAAGCTTGCATGCGCTCACGGCGACTAATTTTTATTACCGCACAAAAAAATCCCGAACTAGTTAATTTGCGACCTCAAGATTTGTATCCAGTGGGAATTGTGGCTAAAGTAGGACGGGTGGAAGAGAGTGGCGGTAATTTGGCGGTGACCATTGCGGCTTTGCATCGTGCTAAAGCCTTATCTTGGCGTCATACTCGCAACATTATGGTGGCAGATTTAGTCCCTCTTAATGATCATGAAGATATTGCTAAGGAAAAATTAGCGGTGATGCGCACTCATTTGCTCAATGCTTTTTCGCGCTTGATTAATTTAGGCGTGATTGACCAAAACGGGGAATTTTTGTCGTTTTTGAATACTTTGCCTCCGGGTCAAGCTTGTGATCACGTGGCTAATTTGCTCACCGCTAGAAGTCAAATTAAACAGCAGATTTTAGAGGAACTTAAAGTTAGCAAAAGGCTGCAATTAACCCTAGCTCAGGTAGAGACAGAACTGCAAGTGGCTAAAGTAGAAACCGATGTGATTAGAAAAACTCACGAAAAATTTGAAAAAAATATTCGTGAAAACGTGCTACGCGAGCGCCTGCAAATGATTCAAAAGGAACTTGGTGATACTGATGATGAAGAAGCCACTGCCGATGAGTATGCTGCCAAATTAAAAAAACTTAAAACCAGTGAAGCCAATAAGAAAAAAATTCTCAAAGAACTCAAGCGCTTTCGGCAAACTTCCAGCATGAGTCCTGAAAGTGGTTATTTGCGCTCGTGGTTAGACACAGTTTTTGAATTGCCTTGGAACAAACAGAGTAAAGATGTGCTCGACATTGTTAAAGCGGAAAAAATTTTAGATGCTTCTCATTACGGTTTGAAAGAAGTTAAAGACAGAATTTTGGAGTATATTGCTGTTTTGCGCTTACTCAAGCGTCAAGCGTCTCCTCAAAAGACTCCCACTATTTTGTGTTTTGTGGGACCTCCTGGGGTAGGTAAAACTAGTATTGGTCAGAGTATTGCTCAAGCCATGGGACGCAAGTTCGCCAAAATTTCTTTAGGTGGGGTGCGTGACGAAGCCGAAATTAGAGGTCACCGGCGCACTTATGTGGGGGCAATGGCGGGGCGCATTATTGCTGGACTCAAACAAGCTGGCACCAGCAATCCAGTTTTTATGCTAGACGAAATTGATAAAATTGCTCAAGACTATCATGGTGATCCCGCTGCAGCTTTGCTAGAAGTATTAGATCCAGAGCAAAATTCTCATTTTGAAGATCATTATTTAGATATGCCCTACGATTTGTCTCAGGTAATTTTTATTGCTACTGCCAACACCCTAGATATTCCGGCTGCTTTGCTCGATCGCCTCGAAATCATTCGCTACGCTGGTTATACACTGTCAGAAAAGAAAATTATTGCGCAAAAGTTTCTTTTGCCTAAAGCATTAAAAAGTCATGGTTTAGATAGTAAAAAGGTGAGTCTGAATGAAGAAATCATCACTCATTTAATTGAAAACTATACTAAAGAAGCAGGTGTGCGTGAGCTCAGCCGAACTCTAGATAAAATTATGCGCAAAACTGCAAGACAACTGTTAACTACTGCTCCCAAAAAACTCCCCTTAGTTTTAGATAAGCAATTAATTACTACTTATTTGGGTCCAGAAAAATATGATGTCAGCGTGCAAAATCAAGATAATGAAGTGGGGGTAGCCACAGGCTTAGCTTGGACGAGTGTAGGTGGAGATGTGTTGTTTGTAGAAGTTTCTGCTTATCCGGGTAAAGGTAATTTGCAACTAACCGGCCAATTAGGTGAGGTAATGCAAGAGTCGGCTAAAGCAGCTTTAACTTTTATTCGCGCTAATGCTGCTAAGTTAGGTGTGCAGCAAAAAAAACTCGACAAACTGGATTTACATATTCATGTGCCAGAGGGAGCAGTACCTAAAGATGGTCCTTCGGCGGGGGTGACAATGGTGACAGCGATTACCTCTGCTTTGTTAGGCAAAAAAGTCAACAAACAAGTGGCGATGACTGGTGAGGTGACGCTGCGGGGCAAAGTGCTGCGAATTGGTGGACTCAAAGAGAAAGCGATTGCCGCTGCCAGAGCTGGTTGTCAGGTGGTTTGTATTCCAGCAGAAAATGAGCGTGATTTGGTTGATATTCCTGAGGAAATTAAAAAACAAATTAAGTTTATTCCCACCAAGAATGTTTGTGAGAATCTCAATACAGCTTTAATTGGTTTTTCTTGCTAATTTTTTTAGTAGCTTTAGCAGTATAATTTGAAGAGCACTAGTTGGTGCGGTGATTATTTGGTTCATTTAGTCAAACAAAAATAATTAGAAAGATGATGATGAAATCTTTAACTAAACTCATTGCTACTATTGGTCCTGCTACAGAGACAGCTGAGATGATGGCAAAACTTATTGACGCAGGTATGAGTGTGGCGCGTTTTAATACCAAACACTCTAGTCCGCAGTGGCATCAGGAGCGCATTGAGCGGATGCGGCAAGTGGCAGCCAGTAAGGGAGTGAGTGTGGGTATTTTACTTGATTTGCAGGGACCGGAAATTAGGATTAATTTGCCTGAAGAAAAACCTTTCACTCTTCAAGAGGGCGAGAGTTGTTTTTTTACTTTTGCTTTTAATCCAGATTATCAAAAACAAGTTTTGATTCCACAAAATGTCATCGATACTTTGCAGTTGGGGCACACGGTGCTGCTTGATGATGGTGCTTGTGAGCTGGAAGTTATTGGTAAACAGGCTGAGTTTTTGCAGCTTAAAGCTTTAGGAGATTGTGAGGTGAAACATCGCAAAACCATGAATGTGCCCGGCGTTACCATTGATATGCCGGCTTTGGTGGAGGCTGATTATCAGCAATTAGATGAAGCAGCAGGTAAAAATAATGTTGATTTTGTAGGTTTGTCTTTTGTGCGCAGTAGTGAAGACATTGAATTCTTGCGTGAGCAACTAGCTCAACGGCAAATGCAGGCAAAAATTATTGCCAAAATTGAAAATCAGGCTGCTTTGAATAATTTAGCTGCCATTGTGACTGCTAGTGACGCCGTGATGGTGGCACGGGGAGATTTGGGGGTGGAAATGCCCTATGAAGAACTGGTATATTGGCAAAAAGAAATTATCAACTTGTGTCATGAGCATGCTAAACCAGTTATTGTGGCTACACATATGCTCAAAAGCATGACTGAGCAACCACGACCAACTCGGGCTGAAGTGTCTGACGTAACTCATGCTATTTACGATGGCACTGATGCGATTATGCTTTCTGAGGAAACTACTATTGGCAAATATCCTCTTAAGGCGGTAGCTACTCAGGCAAAAATTGCTGCTTTTAATGAAGCTTATGTAGATTATCAACTACCTTTAAGAGAAAGTGGTAATAAAGACAGTGCTATTGCTAATGCAGTTTTGGATTTAATTGAAACCAGTGGAATGAAGGTGGACCACATTGTGATTTTAACCGAATCCGGTGAGTCAGCCCACAATTTAAGCTGTCTGCATCCTAGTTTGCCAATTATTGCCGTGACTGGACAAAAACATACCTATGCCATTTTATCGCTAGTTTATGGGGCTTTACCGGTTTTGGTTGAGCCGAGGGTGAGTGGTGATTTTTTGCAAGTGGTAGATGAGCTAAAAAAACGTCAGTTGCTTAAATCTGGGGAGAAAATTGTCATGACTCATGGTATTCCCAATCAAGTTGGCGGGACCAATACCATCTCTATTCTGGATATTAAATAACTTTACATTTACTTGAGGCTATGCTAACATATTTTTATGTTGAAGGTGGCTTTAGGCTTGGTGTTATGGTTGCTGGCAGTGTTGCCAGCTCAAGCGCAGTTTGCCACTTCTAGTCATTATCAGTTGGAAATTGGCGATAATTTGGAAAGCAATTGGCCTACTCGTCAAAAAAGATCCCTGCCTCCTGCTGGGGTTAAGTCAGCACCGCTGGTTAGCGGTATGCCTCTTGCTGCGCATCAGTTGCCCCCAGCACTGATAACTTCCCAAGTTGGTTTGTCAACTGATCAAACCAAGGTTGATTTTGGCAAGTTGTTACCAGGTAATTTGCTGCAGCGGCAAACTCATTTAACCGTGGTGGGCAATCATCCTTTAGGTTATCGCTTGTACGCTTATCAGCGCACTCCTTTTAGTTTGCAGCGCCCGCCAGCCAATGCTCCAGATAACTTAATTCCAGCTACTCACTGTGATGATGGCACTTGTACAGTTGATGGGGCTGGTAGTTGGCAGCAAAGCAGCACTTTAGGATTTGGTTATACAGTTTCTGGCGAAGACGCCGCCGCTGATTTTGCTCAAGGCAAAGCTTATCGTCCTTTTCCACTGGTAAGTGCTACCGCTACTACCAGTAGCAACTTGACCGCTCATCAGGCTTTAATTGCCAGTAGTAATTTGGCAGCAGCAGGCAATCGCCAATTAACCATTTCTTATCAGCTCAGTGTTCCCCACGCCACTAAACCTGGTTTATATTTAACTAGTATTGATTATATGCTAATTCCTAATTATTAATGATAAATAAATGGTTTTTAAGTTATATTTTAGTTTTACTTTTAGGCGTTTTGTGTCTGAGCACTTCAGTTGTGGTTAAGCCTTTGCTGGCAGCGCCCACTCAACTAACTACTGGCTCAAACTCCCCTATTCAAGTTGCTCTTTCTCCAGCTAATAACTATGTGCAAATGTCGGCTGGAGAAACTAAATTAGTTGCTTATCAACTCATCAATCACAGTCAGCAAACTTTAAGTGTCAGTATGGAAGCGGTGAGTTTTACTGCTAATGGGGTTTCGGGTGAGCCACAGCTTTTATCTTACCTTGATTATCCTGGAGTGATTAAAATGTATGCGAGTGAACAAAGCTTGGAGCCTTTAGAGAGAGTGGTATTGTTGCCGCAAAGTCAGCAAACTGTTTATGTGCGCTTAACTCCAGCTCGCGGAATGGCATTGCGGGAATATCCCATGACTTTACTGTTTCATTTTTATGACGCCAGTGTGGCTTTAAGTACGGCCGATATTCAAATGACTTTAGGGAGTAATTTAATTTTGCGCTTAGCTGCAGAGAGTAATTTATCAGCCACAGCGGCAGCACTTGCCACCACCGCTTTGCCCACCACTCCGCCACTTCCTCAGTTTTCTGGGCAACTTCTCTTGCAGCCGCCAGATTTACCCCGTTATTGTGATAGTTTTTTCTCCCCGCGCTCTTTTGCCGTGTTGGCAGTTAATGAGGGAGCTTTTAGCTCGCTAATTGACGGTGAGTTGGTGTTGCGCCGCAGTGATGGTAGCCAAGTTGCTTCTTGGCCCCTGCAAGCTGATTTAGTGTTGGGTAAAAGTTCGCGCTTGGTGAGAGCGCAAGTTAGCAGTGGCGCTGTCAATGCTGAGAGTCAAGCAGTCTTGACGCTGCCCCCATTTTTATTGGGTAGTTATGTATTGGAGGGAAAATTAACTGGTGAGGAACATGGTAGCAGCAGTTTTCAGGTGCATTTTGTGGCTTTGCCATTTGTTTTTTTAGGAGCAATTCTTATTAGCGTCCCTATTTTGGCAGTGGTGGTCGCTAAGTTAAAAACGCGAGCTAAGCTGAGGCGTCTCAAGCAAAAATATAGCTGACGCCAATATATTTATAGTGTAGATGTGATAAAATAGCCCTCATTTATGTTTAATCAACACAAAAAGCTGGCTCGAATTGCCAGAGTGAGTGCGGTGGCTACTTTAGTAGTTTTGGGCATAATTTTGGCAGTCTATGGTATTTGGGCATTAAAAGATGTGGTCAGAATGGTGTTTGTGGCGTATCTTTTAATGTTAGCTTTACAAAAACCAATTAAATTGGTAGTGAAATACACTCATTTACCGCTACCAATGGCAGTTTTTTTAATTTACGTGGTGTTTTTGGCGGCTTTTTCTTTGCTGTTAACTGGAGTGGGGGGGATATTTTTTGCCCAACTGCAAGAAATTTCTTTACTGACCAATAATTATAGTCCTTTTGCTAGTTTGAAAGAAATCAACGATTTTTTTGCGCAAATGCAGGGTTTGTTTGCTTCTTGGTCTACTTCGCTGGTAGCTTTGATTAATTTTATTTTCAATTCTTATCATACTTTGGCTAATGCCATATTTTTTGTGGTGATTTCGCTGCATTTATCGCTGATGCACCATGAATTGTATAAAAAAGCTTATTGGTTTACCAGTGATGAACAGCAGGTTTATCGAGTGCAACAATTTATGTTAATTTTAGAAAAAAACTTAGGTGGCTGGGTAAGCGGTACATTAATTCTAATGTTGTTGGTAGGGAGTTTGAGTTTTTTAGGGTTGCAACTTTTAGGGGTTAAATATGCGGTATTTTTAGGCGTTTTGGTAGGAGTTTTAGAATTTATTCCTAGTGTAGGGCCAATTATTGCCGCCTTGCCAGCAGCAGGAATTGCCTTTTTAACTTCTGATGGTGGTTGGGTGCTAGTACTTTTGACGCTGCTTTTTGCTTTTATTATTCAACAATTAAGCAGCATTTTTTTAGTACCCTTGGTAATGAAAAAAGTTCCTTTAGTTGATACTTTGGTGAGTATTTTACTGGTTCTCTCTGGAGTAGAATTGTTTGGACTTTGGGGTGGATTACTGGCTATTCCCTGCTATATTGTGGGGCGCACCAGCTATACTTTCTGGTGGCATCAAAGGCGCTAATTTGCTCGTCAATTTACCAATTGGCTTTTGGTTTGACACTAAATTCTTCTCTTGTTACAATGCCCCCAGCGCTGTCAGCTGGCTACCTCGTTGTCAAGCAACGGGGAGGAAAGTCCGAACAACACAAGAGAAGCTAGGTTAGAGCCACAGAGACGAGTCTTGGGAAACCAAGGGTGAAACGGGTAATCCCTAGAAGTTGCAATGACCGAATTAGACTGTAATGGACCTCTTGCCTTTTTGAGTCTTAATGTCGTCAGCATTAGATAGATTGCCAGAAAACAGAATTCGGCTTACTCGACAGCGCTAGGTGAAAACATGCTTGCATATAAGGGTATGCCCCCTGCCCCACCGCAGGTAGGTTTTGCCAAGACACAGGGTAGCGCCAATCTAGAGTGCTAGCGTATGCTAAACTGATGTCGGCAAGTAAACTTTCAGCTTGGAGTTGGTTTTGGTGAGCAATAGTTTGCCGGCATTGTTGCAAAAGCTGAAAGCGGTAGCGATAAGCTTGTTGTTCTAGTTGATAATTGGGTAAATTTTGCCAACTTGCTTGGGAGTGATGAAGCATGCATTTAAGTGTTTGCAAGTACTTATAAGTAGCTGGTAAATTAAACTGAGTTTTGCTTGGGGAAAATAGGCGGTAATAGTCACTATGACAAAGCAGCAAGATGGTGGGAATGAGGTGGCTGTTTTTAGTCAGCTGGGTAAACTCGGCTAAGTTAGTTGGTAAATAGGTGATAATAATAAAAGTTGCTAGCTTAGCTAGCTCGGCAGGGATAAAATCACTACCGCAGAGAATGGGAGTTTTGCCCGCTTGCCAGTTGTCTTGGCTTTCTTTAAGCATTTTAGTGGGTAAGTGTTGATGATAGTTTGCCCATTGCGGGCGGTGAGAAAAAAGTTGTGCAGTTAGTTGCGGCAAATGTGTTTCTTGAGGTTTAACATAGACAATTCCTCTTTGTGGGTAAAATTGATTAAGGAGGCGATAAATTTTAATTTGTCGCAAATGATAGTTAGCACAATTAATTAATATTGGTGAGTTAGGATTTGCCATGGACAAATTTTAAGTTGCCTGAGTTACAAATTAGTTGTATGCTTTAAGTTTAGAGCCCCTGGCTATTTGCTGCTACTGCGCATGCCAATGAACCCAGGGTGTGGTGGTTAAAGTTGCATTATGAATAAGTTCAGATACATTTGGGAAAAATAACACTATAGAATATAATCAGGTCATGATTAAATTTACTACTCAGGGAATCCAAGAATTACAGTTAGCTAGCAGTCAAGCTCAATTAGGCAAACGTTTAGGCAGCCTGCAGCAACAACTGTTAGCCAACAGTAATAGTGAAGGTAATTTTTTGGGTTGGTTGCATTTAGGCAGCAGGCAGGATGCGATCCTGTTGGCAAAAATTAATAGTCTAGCTGCCCAAATTAAAAACCATTCTCAAGTTTTAGTAGTTGTTGGTATTGGTGGTTCATATTTAGGTGGACAGGCTTTTTTAGACGCACTCGCCTCCCCTCTTTATAACCAGTTGCCCAGTCGCAGTACTCCTGCAATATATTTTAGTGGGCATAGTTTAACTGGTGAGGATTGGCTAGATTTATTAGCACTAATTGGCGGGAGAGATTGGAGTGTGAATGTAATTTCCAAAAGTGGCACTACTTTGGAGGTGGCATTAGCTTGGCGTTTTTGGCGTCAACACTTAGTGGCTCGTTATGGAGAAAAAGCCCTAAAAGAGCGCTTAGTGATTACCAGCGATCCAGTGGAGGGAGATTTGCGTCGTTTTGCTCGTGCCAAGCACCTTGCTACTTTGCCTATTCCAGCTGATGTAGGCGGGCGATTTAGTGTTTTTACCAGTGTGGGTTTGCTACCTTTAGCTGTTGCTGGAGTAGATATTAGCAGTCTACTCTCTGGGGTGGCAGCAGCCGAGCAAGATTTGTTAGCTAGTTTTGATTTTAGCAATCCTGCTTGGCAGTATGCGGCTTGTCGTTATCAAGCTTGGCAAGTGGGTAAGCGAGTGGAGGTTTTAGCTACTTATCAAACTCGCCTGCAAGCTTTAGGTCAGTGGTGGCAACAGCTTTTTGCAGAGAGTGAGGGTAAAAATCAATTGGGGCTTTATCCGGACAGCATTTGTTATCCAGCCGCACTACACTCTTTAGGTCAATATTTACAACAAGGACCCCAACATATTTTAGAAACTATCCTTTATGCTGACGGGGATAAAGTGGTGCCTATTCCTCATCAAGGAGATGATGGTTTAGATTATCTTGGGGGGCGTGATTTGCGCTGGGTGTGCGAGCAAACTGCTTTGGGAGTAGCTGCTGCTCATGCTCAGGGTGGTGTCCCTAATTTATGCCTTAAAATTGCTAACTTTTCGCCAGCAACTTTGGGTTATTTAGGTTACTTTTTTCAATTCTCTTGTGCTTTGAGTGCTTTGCTTTTGGGAGTAGACCCTTTTAATCAACCAGGAGTAGAAGTATATAAAACCCAAGTAAAACAATTACTGCAGCGTCAATAAGTAATTTTTATAGGTTTGAGAAAGTCAATTAAACAGCTGTAGTCTTACTGTTTAATTTTTGTGTACAAAAAGACTATTTACTGCTCACATAAAAACACCGCGATCACCATAGAATTATGTTGGTAATTCAAGGATAATCGCAGTATTTTGCCTCACCGGGCTGACGATAATATAACCGATTAACTGATAATTGCCAAGCACCAAAAAAGCATGGAGCAACAGTCAATAATTTTTTTTCAGTCTAACTAAAAAAACTTTTATAAGATTAAATAATTAGCGTACTTTTTGCTGTTATAAATTTACTCCGACAAAATTAGCAGTAGGATTTTTTCCTTTTTGGTGGGAGGAATATTTTAGCTATCAGAGTAAAGGGCAAGGTGAGTAAACGCCATAAAAGTGGGGGGCGATCTTCTTCTCCTCTTACCCAAGCAGAAATCACCAAATAAGCTTTTTGCTCACTTAAATAAGTAGCAACCACATGATAAAGGCGACTACCCTGTTGTTTGATAAATTTTTGCTGTCCACTCTTGGTGGAGCAGTCAATACTAATGGGACTTAAGCGTCTTTTTTTCATGCGCACCTGAGCATGACTAGAGTAAATAATTTTGGGCATTTTTTTATTATAATAGAGGCAGATTAAAAGCTCAAACACAGCTAAAATCGGTTATAATGCTTGCAGGTTTTAAGAAAGGAAAAAGATGAACATTTTTCAGCAAGCCGGTGACATAATGAAATTGCGCAAGCAAGCAGTGCAAATGCAAAAAAAACTAGCTGAGCAAGAAACAGTGGTGGAAGAAAATGGGATTAAAGTGGTTATCAGCGGTGACCAAAAAATTAAAGAATTTAGCGTGGAGGGAGTTATGAGTCAAGACGCAGTCAAGGTGCTTAACAAAGCAATTAAAAAATCCCAAGAAGTAGCCGCCGCACAAATGAAAGAGAATATGGGTGATTTATCGGCACTTTTAGGAGGACTAGGTGGCAAATAAATGCCCGGGAGAAATTTTATTAGCGAGCGGTAATCAGCATAAAATTGCTGAATTTCAAGCACTTTTTAGTCAGCTTTTGCCACAAATTAAATTTTCTAGCTTGCGTGATTATCCACTTTTAGCCACAGAAGTGGCGGAGACTGGCAGTAGTTATCAACAGAACGCTTACTTAAAAGCCGTTGCTTATACTAAGTTAACCATGCTGCCAGTTTTAGCTGATGATTCTGGAGTAGAAGTAGCAGCTTTACCGCATTTGCTAGGTATCCATTCACATCGTTTTGCTCCTGGCAGTGATCAAGATCGTGTGCAGGCGCTATTGACTAAATTAAGGGGAGAAACTAATCGCGCTTTAACTTATGTGTGTGTGCTTTGTTATTTAGCACCTGGAGAAAAGGCAGTCTATTTTAGAGGTGAACTATTGGGCAGCGCCGCACTGGAAGCGCGAGGCAGCGGTAATTTTGGTTATGATTCGGTGATGGTTCCTCAAGGTGAGAAGCGTACTTTAGCGCAGCTATCAATGACTGCCAAAAATCAAATTTCACATCGTTTTTTGGCAGTTAAACAACTTCAAGCTTATTTAGTTGGATAAACTTAATGATGCAACTTTCTGTAATTATTATTAACTACCGCACGCCCAAACTCACCGCGCAGGCAGTAGCAAGTGTTTACGCTTCGCTACAAAAGTCATCACCTCTAAAAAATAATTTAGAGGTGATTGTGGTGGATAATGACAGTCAAGATAACAGTGTGGCAACACTTAAAGCTTTGTCTTATCCTGGCTACAAATTTGTTGCCAGTCGCCAAAATTTAGGTTTTGCTGGTGGGAACAATTTAGGATTTAAGCAGGCTACGGGGCAATATGTCTTTTTTTTAAACTCTGATGCTATGGTCCAAAAAGGAGCTCTAGAAGCACTACTGGCTTTTTACCAAGCTGATGAGCAGCAAAAAAAACGCCGTCACTTGGGACTTTTAGCCGCACAATTACTCAATGCTGATGGCAGCTTACAGCCTCAGGGGGGTGATTTGCCGAATTTATTTACCCTCCTGTCAGCCCAATTATTTTTAGATGATCTGCCAGTGGTGGGGCAATTGCTCCCGAGTGTTCAGCATACTGGTAGACGCTTTAACCCCGCTGCGGTAGAGCGAGATAATTTTCTGCCTAAAGGGTGGGTGGCAGGGACTGCAGTTTTAATCAAAAGAGATTATTTTGAGTGTTTGGGACAGTGGGATGAGCATATTTTTATGTATGGTGAGGATCAAGAACTTTCTTGGCGTTTACATCGCAGCCACTTAAGGCATGGCATTTTAACTACAGCCCGGGTGGTTCATTTGGGTAATGCTTCTGCTGGATCTAAAAATGCAATTATTGGTGAAATTAAAGGTTATTTATATTTTTTTGCTCAACATAAAAGTGCCCTCAGTTTATTTTTAGCTAAATTAATTTTGTGGTGGGGAGTGCTGCTTCGTTTGTGTTTGTATGCTTGGATTAAAAAAGATGCCCAACGGCGTGATATTTATTTGTCTGCTCTTGATGTGGTGGAGCAAAGTCTGATGAGTAATTAATGTTATAATAAACTAATGCCCAAAAAGTGGAAGAGTTTTTTTGTTTATTTGCAAAACAATATTTTTTTTATTGCCAGTTTAATTTTTTTATTTTTAATTCCTTTATGGCCGAAAATTCCTTTAGCCGATATTTTGCCGGGGTATATTGTTCGTTTGCGTTTGGAAGACCTGGTGGTGGGAGTTTTTTTTATAATTTACCTTGTTTATTTATTTCAAGGTAAAGTGAGCTTTAAAAAATTGCCCACTTGGCAGCTAATTTTTGCCTATATTGCCATTGGGGCGATGTCAGTTTTGAGTGGAGTGTTATTTTTGGGCACTATTCCTTTTGCTTTTCCTCATGAATTAATTCATCTAGCTAAAGCACTGCTACACTGGGCGCGCTACATTGAGTATTTCTTTTTAAGTTTTGTAGCGGTGAGTGGCTTTGTTAATCGCCGGCAGCTAAAAATTGCCCTTGGTTGTTTAGCAGCGATTACTCTTTTTTTAGGTATTTATTCCATTGGACAAAAATACTATTACTGGCCAGTTTATTCCACCATGAATAGAGAGTTTTCTAAAGGCATGCGCCTTTACATTGACCCTAATTCACATGCGCGCATTCAGGCTACTTTTGGGGGTCATTATGATTTTGGGGGTTATTTGGTGCTGGTTTTGCCCTTTAGTTTGCAAATGCTTTTGCTCGCAAAGAAATGGTGGCAAAAGTTGCTCTTGGGTTTGGGGCATTTTTTGGGTGTGTGGTCGCTGATTGTTTGTGCTGCACGCACCAGTATTATTGCTTATTTTGTGGCCGCTTTATTGTTGCTAATTTTTAATTCCTTTAAACAGCCAAATTCTTTTTGGCGCCAAGTAGTGTCTTTCTTGTTAACCAGTGGTGGATATTTTGTAGTGGTTTCATTGTTAATTTTTGGTTGGGGGCAAGATATGATGGAGCGTTTTGCACATACTTTTTCCAAAACTGAGCCTTTTGTAAGCATTTACCATCAAGCTACTGAGTATCGTCGTCAGGTGGCGGAATATTTAGAAAAGTTTCGCCCTCAGCCACCAAATAATGGGATGGCGATGACAGAAAATGATTGGGGAGTTTTAACTCCTACTGACACTCAACCTGTACCGGTTAAGCCTGGAGGAGCAACTACTCCTCCACCTTCATCAAGTGGTAATAAGCCGGCTGATGTTTATGTGGATGTGCCTGATTATAAATGGCAGCAAACTGCTTCTGGAACCGCAGTTTTGGTGGCAACTGAGCGCACTTGGTCGCTCAATGCTGAGCGTTATGGTTTGTCAATGGCAATTCGCTACGACACTCTTTGGCCTCATGCTTGGCTGGGTTTTAAGCGTAACCCACTTTTTGGCAGTGGTTATGCTACCTTAGTTAAAGGGCAGCATGTTGATAGATTTACCGAAGCTGATAGTACTGATAATAATTACCTGCGGACTTTAGGAGAGACAGGAATTTTAGGGGTGCTGACTTTTTACGGGGTGATTGCGCTTGCTCTCATAGCTGCTGGGCGTGCCTGGCAACGGTCCAACAAAGTGGATAAAGTGGTGGTTTGGAGTTTTGCTGCTGCCACGGTGGGAATTTTACTCAATGCTATTTTGATTGATGTTTTTGCTGCTTCTAAGGTAGCTTTTAGTTTTTGGTTACTTGTGGGGATGTTTTATGCTACTTTAGCTTTAGAAAACCAGTCGGTCTCACAACAGTTAGGTTGTCGCTTAGGTAGTAGCCTGAAATTAGCTGAGGCCATAAATCACTTAAATAAAAAAAACAAAAGCAAAAAGAAAGTTGAGGTTGCTGATGTTTAGTTTGGCTAAAAAACACTCGCTTTTATGTTTAATTTTACTGTTGGCTTTTTTGGGGCGTTTGTATCGAGTTAATTATCCTTTAATGGATGCTCATTCTTTTCGTCAGGCAGACACAGCTTCTGTGACCAGAGAGTTTATAGAAAATAATTATCCCATTTGGTTGCCACATTATCATGATTTGGGTAATACTCAAAGTGGTCTTTACAATTTGGCAGGTTACCGCATGGTGGAGTTTCCTTTGGTTAATTACGCCCTAGCGGCTATTTTTCGCCCTTTTGCCAATTTAGATTTAACCACTGCGAGTAGAATTTTTAGCGCCCTGGCTTCTACTCTGACCGTGGCTTTGCTTTACGCATTAGTTTGCCGGCGGAGTCAAAACCAAACCCTGGGTTTACTGGCGGCATTAGTGATGGCGCTACTGCCATATGGGATTTATTATGGACGGGCAGTTTTGCCAGAGCCGTTTCAGTTGACCGCTATTCTTGGGAGCATTCTCTTGTTTGATTTTTATTTAGAAAAACAAACCCATCGATTATATTTTGCCACTTTGTTTGCTTTTGCCGCAGCTTTACTCATTAAGCCAACCAGTATTTTCACTTTACCACTTTTTTTGTTGATGGCATGGCAAAAGTATTCCTGGAAAATGTTTTTTAGTTGGCATTTATATTTATTGGCATTTTTGAGTATTTTGCCAGCTTGCCTTTGGCAGCATTATATCCTCTTTTTTCCCACTGGTATTCCCAATACTAGGTGGCTACTTAATGGTGATGGTATTCGTTTTCGTCCTGCTTGGTGGTATTGGTTATTTGTGGTTTATTTGTGGCGTTATTGGTTGGGGTATGGTGGTATCCTGCTACTTTTACCCGGATGTTTACCAGAAAAATTATCATTAAAATCATTGCGGCTCAAAGGGATGGACTGTTTGTTTTCTGGAGTGACTTTGCTGCTGTTACTTTTGATGGTAGTAGCTAAATTAGCAGATAAAATAGAGTTTTTGGCGACTTTTTTTGCTCCATTTCAGTCTGAAATGGCAATCATCAAGGTGTATTTTCCCTATTTGCTTTTGCTCTGTGTACTCTTTTTGCTCTCAAGATGGCTATTTTTAGTGCATCGCAGCATCAATCGCTTTGAGTGGTGGTTACTTTTTTGGGGTGGGGGTATTTTTGCTTACCTGAGTGTTTTTGCCACTGGCAATGTGCGTCATGATTATTATCAATATTTAGCTTTACCTTTTGTGTGTATTCTTTTAGCTCGGGGGATTTTATGGTGGCAGCGAAGGTGTTATCAGGGTGTGGTTGCCAAAGTAAAGGTGAAAAAAATTTATGGTCAGCCTAAACATGCTTATAAACGCTTTTATCTATTTTTATCGCTTTTGCCTGTGTTGGGGATAACAGTGTTAAGTTGGCATTTTGCTTGGCGTGATAATCAGGGTAAATTTAATGTTAATCGTTTTGACCAAGTAAAAATTGCTGCCACTGCTGATAAACTCTTACCACGTGAGGCAGTAGTGATTGCTGACACTTATGGTGATGACACCAATTTTTTATTTCAAACCAAGCGACATGGTTTTGCTTCTTTAGTTTCTTTGGAAGAAAAAATTTCTTATGGTGCCACTTATTTAATCAGATGTGAAAAAGATGAGTTATTTCAGCAACTCAAAGAGCGCTTTCCCCTCCTTTATGAAGATGAGTGGGGCTATATTTTGTATCTCAAAGAAGCAAGCTCAGCTGCTAAGTAACCAAAAACTAAAGCCTGTATGAAAATTTTAATGCTAACTCCCTATTTGCCTTATCCACTGTTGTCGGGGGGGCAAATTCGTACTTACAATTTGCTGAAAAAAATGTCACGTAAACATGAGATTACTTTATTTGCTTTAATTAAAAATAATCAAGAAAAACAATATATTAGTGAACTGAAAAAATATTGCCAAGTAGTGAGGGTATTTAAGCGCTCCAGCAAACCTTTTACCTGGAGGAATATTTTGCGGACTGCTTTTTCTAGTTATCCTTTTTTGGTGATTAGAAATCATGTGGCTGAGGTGATTACGGCGGTGAAACAAGAATTAGCTAATCATCAGTATGATTTAATTCACGCTGAAACTTTTTATATGATGCCTAATATTCCCCAAACTAAAACTCCAGTGCTTTTGGTGGAACAAACCATTGAATATTTAGGTTATGAAAGCTTTGCTGCCAGTACTCGTTGGCAAATTTTGCGCCCGCTGCTTAACATTGATATTGCTAAAATTAAGTATTGGGAAAAATATTATTGGCAAGCCTGCAATCATTTAGTTACCATGAGTGATGATGATAAGCAATTTATTGCTAAACAAATTGGTCAAAAAGATAAAATTTCCATTGTGGCCAATGGAGTGGACGCAGCTTGGTTTAGTGAAAAAAAATTTGCTCGAGCTAGGCAGCCAACCCTGCTTTCGGTGGGAACTTTTAAGTGGCTGCCCAATGTGGAAGCAGTTAAATTTTTAGTGACTAAAGTTTGGCCTAAATTAAAACAACAACGCTTGGATTTGAAACTTTGGATTGTGGGCAATGCGCCGACTAAAGAAATTCTCGCTTATCAAAACAGTGATACCCAAATTGAAGTCTCCGGGGGTATTCCCGATATTAGGGAAGCATTTTGCCGGGCACATATTTTGCTAGCCCCAGTTTTTTCTGGTAAAGGTACTCGCTACAAAATTTTAGAAGCAATGGCCAGCGGTTTGCCAGTGATAGCCACCTCAACTGCGGTCGAGGGTTTGGGAGTACGCGATGGGGTGGAAGTAGTTGTGGCCGATACTGCTGACAAAATGGCTACCGCTGCTTTGGAGCTTTTGCAAAATAGAGCCAAACAGCAGAGTTTAGCTAGTCAAGGTAAAAAATTTGTCCAAACTCATTATGATTGGAATTTAATTGCTGCCGAGCTAGATCAGGTTTATCAAAACTTGGGAAAAAAACTTTATGAAAAAACATAGTTTAGATATTGTGCTGCTAAGTTATAACGGTAGTTTTTGGTTAAAAAAAACCCTGTTATCACTCAAGAAATATTATCTGCGCCGTACCACTAATCAGGTGCGAGTGTGGTTGGTAGATAACGCTAGTAGTGATGATTCAGTGGCAATGACTAAAAAAGAATTTCCTTTTGTCAAAATTATTCTCTCCCCCACTAATGTAGGCTTTGCTGCCGGTAATAATTTGGCACTTAAAAAAGTCACTGGTGAATATGTGCTGCTTTTGAATACTGACACTCAATTAGATGAGCGCAGTCATATCGACGAGCTGATTGCTTATTTAGATAGACACAAAGACGTGGGGATGATTGGTCCTAAATTGCTTTTAACTGGAGGACAACTAGATCCAGCTTGTCATCGGGGTGAGCCTACTCCTTGGGCGAGTTTTTGCTATTTTTCTGGACTGGAAAAACTTTTTCCTCATTGGCGCATTTTTAGTGCTTATCATCGCTATGATTTGGATTTGGATACTTGTCATGAAATTGAGGCTATTTCTGGGGCAGCCATGTTGGTGGCCAAACATGCTATGGACAAAGTAGGTCTCTTGGATGAAAACTTTTTTCTTTATGCTGAGGATTTAGATTGGGCGCACCGTTTTCGCGACCAAGGTTACAAAATTGTTTATTATCCTCAAGTAGTAATTATTCACCACAAAAATAAATCTGGCATTGCTAATCAAGACGCTAAAATTAAGGGCAAATCGAAAGCATATTTTTATGACACTATGCTCCAGTATTATGATAAATATTATGCTAGGCACTATCCTAAATTTTTTCGCACTTTGGTTAAAACTGCCTTGTTTATTAAGCGAGGTGGCTTAACTTCTTGAGCAGTTGGTAAGCTTTAATGCTTTAACACCTTTTTAGATGATACGGCTTTTGCTTTACTTGTTATTGGAAGTTAGGTCTAATTACTGAGAAGAAATAGGTATGAAATAAGATGTTAAAAAAAATTTTTTTCTCACTACTAATGAATTTAAATTCAAACAGTTTTTGTCTGTGGTAGACTTATTAGGATTTAATAAATATGTGTTTGAGCAGTTAAAAACAGAAACTGTAGAAATTCAAGCAGAAAATAATGAACAAGTAGCCAACTATTCTAGCAAATGGGCGGCAAATAAGTTTAATCTCCCCATCATCAAAGAAGATGTGGGCTTATACATTGATGCTCTCGATGGTTTTCCAGGGCCGTATCTGGCACAAATTGAAAAACAGCTTAAGTCAGTTGGATACTTAAAACTTTTAGAAAAAAGTAATAATCGTCAGGCACATTGGCTGTATAGTGTGAGTTTTTGTCAGCCAAAACAAGAACCAATAGTGTTTTCAACTATTCAAGAGGGCGTAATTGCCCACAAAGCCAAAGGTAGTGGTGGTTCATTTACTGACAAAATTTTTATTCAACAAAATGAAACTAAAACTATTGGTGAACTTCTAGCAGAGAACAAATATCAGCGCAATAATGAGCATTATCAAAAACTCCTTTGCTATTTACAATTGACCAACCTCAAACACATTTCGGACTATAAACCTATAGGTTTATAAGAAAGGATAGTCATGGGAGTTAATACTTTTAGACTATGTTAAGGGAGGATTAAATTAGCTGAGTTCTACAAATTATGAGGAAAATATTTGCTGAAATGTAGCGAGGTTGATTATGATTTGCTTAGCTAGTGTCTTTGAGATATAATTAACAACGACAATGGTAGCTCACCGGCAAAATAAATCTAGGCGAAAAATATGGTGGTGGGTTTTATTGCTGCTATTTTTAATTTTGTTTATTTGGCTTTCTTGGTGGTATTGCCATAGTCAGCAAGTACTTAAAGTTGTGGGGAGCCAACAGCATTTGTCAGCTTTACTGCAACAAAACCAGCGTTGGCAAAACTCGTCACGACCACCATGGGGGTTGCTGCTGCTTTCGCCGGCGCTCTTGCCAGTAGCTGCTCTTGATATTTTGCAGGCTGCTTTCTTACCTAGTTATTTTGATTATAGGGATACTGCTTGGTCAAAAGAAGTCCTGCCACCATCATCGTTGGTTGTTGATTATCAACAAAAGCATTTTGACAATAGTAAGGAAGTGAGAGCAACATCGCTGCCGGAAAAAAATACCGATTATGCCACTACCAATTTGCAAGTTGCCAATGTTGATGAAGCTGATATTGTTAAAACAGACGGTAATTATCTTTATTCTTTGTCTGAGGATGAGGTAATTATTACCGATGTGCGTCAAACTCAAGCTCCCCAGATTGCTGCCAAACTTAAATTAACTCACGCTGCTATTGTCGAAGATTTATTTTTATGGGCACATTTATTGGTAGCGGTGGGTACTAATCCTGGAGTTGAGGGGACGGTAGTAAATATTTATAATTTGCAGACGTTGCCCGAGGTAAAGTTAGTGAAACAATTTACTCTCAAGCAGCGGTATTTTACTGCTCGGATTACTGGTGACAAACTTTATGTTTTAGCTAAAGATAGTTTAAGGAGTGATGACTTTTTAGCAAGCCTTGCTTATAGTGATAATGAGACTCAGTTGCAACTAGCTTACAGTAAACTTTACCATCTACCTGATTTAGCTACCAATGTCTTAAGTGTGGTGGCCACTTTAGATTTGCACTCCTTATCTACGGTGCAGGTGCACGGTTATTTGCTTGATTTGCAGCAAGCTTATGTTTCGCCGGAGCATCTTTATTTAATTTCTCAAGATAATCATAGTCATGATTTGTTTTGGGGAAATTTTGTCGCCACCAGTAAAACTTTGTTTACCTGGAAGGGGGTGTGGGGAGTGCAACTTGGCTCAGTAATGCATCCCGATAGACTCAGGCGCAGTCAAGTATACAAGTTTAAGTTAGCTGATGAATTGATTTTTGTTGGTCGGCTGGCAACTTGGGGAGAAAGTTTAAATCAATTTTCTTTTGATGAGGACAGTGAGGGTAATTTTCGCTTAGCTTTAAATTATCAGCAAGACAATCATCAGGCTACTAAAATAGAGATTTATGACCAACATTTGCACTTGCTCGGGTCGCTGAATAATTTAGCTCCTGGGGAGAGAATGTATGCTGCTCGCTTTATTGGTAATCGGGTTTATTTAGTCACCTATAAAACTATGGATCCACTGTTTGTGGTAGATTTGGCTAACAAATACGCACCCAAGGTATTAGGTGAGTTAAAAATTCCCGGTTACAGCACTTATTTACATCCTTATGATGATAATCATTTATTAGGTTTTGGGATTAGCACTACTGAGCATATTGATCGTGACGATCAAGGTAGAGTGCTAAGTACCAGCGCCACTCGTGACAAAGTTAAAATTGCTTTGTTTGATGTCAGCAATGTCGCTCAACCCAAAGAGTTGGCAGTGACTACCATTGGCGATAGTTATACTTCCTCTAGTGTACTCACCAATCACAAAGCGCTGTTGTTTTCTCGGGAAAAAAATTTGTTAGCAATTCCGGTCAATAATTACCGCGATGCTGATAACCGTGCTGGGTCAAGTGTGGCGGAGGGTTATTGGGTATATCACCTCAACTTAAAAGATGGCTTTAAGTTTAAGGGAGCTGTTGTTCACGATGAAGTTTGGTGTCAGTCACCAAGATTGCTGCGCGGAGTTTATATTCGCAATAATCTTTACACTCTTTCTTCAGCCATGCTAAAAATTAACAGTTTAGCTGATTTACAAGAATTGGCAACTTTAACTTTTGGTGCCAAGAAACAGTGCCCCAGTGGTACTGACGAGGTTTTAATTAAGCAACCAGAAAGATAATATGACTAAAACAGCTCAAAGATATGTGATGTCAGCCAATCAATCTGCCAGTGGTGTGGCTGGCTTTGTTTGCGGTTTGCTGGCAGTAATTTTTTGTTCGCTATTTTATCTGGGTTTACCTTTGGGTATTTTGGGAATTAGTTTAGGGGTAAAAAGTGTCCATTTATCCGGTTCACGCTTGGGTAAAGCGGGAATTATTCTTGGGATTATTGGTTTAAGTTTCACCTGTTTAATTTATGTGTTGGCTTTATTGCTAATTTTGTTTGCTAATTGGCTCTAAGTTTTTTTGGCAGTTAATTCTGGTGATTGTGAGAGTTTTTGGTATAATTGGTTTTAAGATGACAAAAATTAAATCACTTTGGGGTTTGGAAGTTTTAGATTCGCGGGGTAATCCTACAGTACAAGCAAATTTACAATTAGATGATGACCAGGTGGTGACGGCGCTGGTACCTTCTGGGGCGAGCACTGGTGAGCATGAAGCATTAGAATTGCGTGATGGTGACCCTAAGCGTTATGGTGGTTTAGGGGTGCAAAAAGCTTTAGCTAATTTGCAAGAGAAAATTGCCCCTGCTTTGGTAGGTAAAGATCCCACCAAACAGCAAGAGTTAGATGACCTGATGATTAATCTTGATGGTACACCCGATAAAAGTAATTTGGGAGCCAATGCTATTTTAGCAGCTTCGATGGCAATTACTCGTGCTGGAGCACTAGCAGTTAATTTGCCACTTTACGCTTATATTGGCACTTTTTTTGCTTTTGACCCTCAGGGAGAATTTATTTTACCCCTGCCGATGATGAATGTCCTCAATGGTGGCAAGCATGCCAAAAATTCCATTGATATGCAAGAGTTGATGATTTCTCCTCAGGGCTTGGATAGTTTTCCCGAAGTCATTAGAGCTGGGAGCGAAATTTTTCACACTTTGGGTAAAATTTTAGCCCAGCGTGGTTTGGCAACTACGGTGGGTGATGAGGGTGGCTATGCGCCCCGCATGGACAGTCATGCCCAAGCGCTAGATTTACTAGTACAGGCGATTGCTGAGGCGGGCTATACTCCTGGTGAGCAAGTGCGTCTCGCTCTAGATCCAGCAGCCAGCGAGTTTTTTGATGAGCATGGTCTTTATCACTTAAGTGTGGAACATCGGCAATTAAAGAGTGAAGAGATGATCGCGTTTTATCAGCGCCTGGTAAATGATTATCCGATTTATTCCCTTGAGGACGGGTTGGCTCAAGATGATTGGCAATCCTGGAGCAAACTCAACAGTTTGTTAGGTGACAAATTGCAACTGGTGGGTGATGATTTATTAGTTACTAATGTTGCCAGACTGCAAACCGCTATTAATAGGCACGCTTGTAATAGTATTTTAATTAAGGTTAATCAAATCGGCAGTGTTTCCGAAAGTTTGGCAGCCATTAAATTAGCTAAACAACATGGCTTTACTAGTGTGATTTCGCATCGTTCTGGTGAAACTGAGGATACTTTTGTGGCCGATTTAGCTGTTGGCTCGGGTGTGGGGCAAATTAAAACTGGTTCACTCTCCCGCAGTGAGAGAGTGGCCAAATATAACCGTTTGCTGCAAATTAATCAAGAGCTGGGAGAGCGGGCTCGTTTAGCTAAGTTATGAATTTAATTGTCACTCATCAAGCTCCAGATTTAGATGCCATTACCAGCACCTGGCTGCTGTTGCGCTTTGATGCGCAGCATTTTGCCGGTTCCAGAGTTGCTTTTGTGCCAGCTGGGACAACAATTAGCAAGGAGCAGTTGGCTCAATTAGGTTTTACTCCAGAAAAAATTGTTCATGTTGATACTGGTGGAGGTGAATTTGATCATCACAGTGTGGAGCGCGCTGGCAAACAGTATTCAGCAACTAAATTAGTATTTGATCATTGTGTCCGGGTACATCCAGAGTTGGCAGCCGACCAGGCATTAGTTTTGCTGGTAGCGCATGTGACTGATGTGGATCACTTTGGGGAAGCATTTTGGCCAGAACCAAATCATCCTCGTTATGAGTTTATGTTGCATAATATGATTACCGCCATGGACGCCACTGCTTTTCACGATGATGCTAATCAATTGGAGCTGGGTTGCCGTTTGCTAGATTTTGTCTATCAAGCTATGAAGTTGCGAGTTCGCGCTGAGGAAGAAATTACCAAAGGAGTAGTGTTTAATCTTAAAGATGGTGGACAAGCACTGGCCATAGAAAGCGGTAACGATGAAGTTTTATCGTTTGCTCAGCGGGCTGGTTATTTGCTAGTAATTAAAAAAGATCCCCAAACCGGTTCAGTGCGGATTAAAGTTCATCCACGAGCGGCTTTTTCCTTGCAAGTTTTAGCTGATAAAATTATCCCTGCTGATGCTCAGGCGACTTGGTTTTATCACCCCAGTGGAAAAATGCTCATTAACGGTTCGCGCAAAAATCCTCATTTTGTGCCTTCATCATTGTCTTTGACTCAATTGATGACTTTAGTGAAGCAGGATTATTAAAGGAAGGAATTTTATGAGTGAGTCTAGTCAGGCAAGTATTTTTAGTCAAATTGCTGCAAGAGAAATGCCGGCTAAATTTTATTATGAAGACGAAGAAATTATGGTGATTAAAGATGTTAACCCGATGGCGCCAGTGCATGTGCTAGTAATTCCTAAACAGCAGTTTGCCACTTTAGAAGACATCCCTCTAGAGAGTGATTTGCCGGCTAAATTACTAACTGTAGCCAGAAAAGTCGCCAAACAGTTAGGAATTGAAAAAGATTATCGTTTGGTGATGAATGTAGGGAGACGAATTCAACAAGTGCCTCACGTGCATTTGCATTTAATGGGTGGTTGGAGCCATCCGGAAACTGAAGCTTAAAATTAATTTTGCTCAGTAGCAGTTAATTTTTGACAAGAGAGCATAATTTCGTCAATTTCTCCATCCAGCACCGCTGGCAAATTGTACCAGCTTTTCTCTAAGCGATGGTCAGTAACGCGACTTTGGGGAAAATTAAAAGTGCGGATTTTTTCTGCTCGCTGCGCTCTACCAATGGCGAGGCGAGCCTGTCCTAATTCTTTTAGGCGCTTTTCTTCTTCAATTTCCCATAATTGTGCTGCTAACATTTCTAAGGCAATTTGGCGATTTTGGCTTTGTTGGCGCTCTTGACGAGCATTAACAATAATCCCGGTGGGCAGATGAGTTAACCGTACCGCAGAATTCACTTTATTAACATTTTGGCCTCCGGCTCCTCCACTTCTAGTAAACTGCCAAGACAAATCAGCATCATTAATGGTGACGGCATTAACTCTAACTTCGGGCAGCACAGCCAAACTAGCGGTAGAAGTGTGAATTCTGCCCGAAGCTTCGGTAGTAGGTACGCGTTGGACTCGGTGTACTCCAGATTCAAAACGGAATAATTGATAAGGATGAAAACTTTGCTCACCTATTTGACAAGTTCCAGAAATTTTAATCACATCATCATCTAAAAAGGTAATTTTTAAGCGATGTTTTTCGCTAAAGCGCAAATATATGCGCAGCAGTTCTCTACTCCAGATTTTTGCTTCTTCTCCACCCGCTCCAGGGCGGACTTCCATAATACAATTAGCCGCGTCAATATTTGGTGGGGCAGCATTGGTGTTGATTTGCATAGCCTCGCTGGCTGCTTGCAGCGCTTGAATTTGCGCTTGTAAGTCACTAATTTCGCTTTGAGCTAATGGTGCCAAATCAGGATCATCAAGGAGTTTTTCTGCCTGGCGACATTTTTCTTCTAGTAATTTAATTTGGGCGAAAAAAGGATGCATAAATGATTTTTTTACTAAAAAACCAGGTTTCGAGCTCTGTCACTCTTATCACCTGGTTGCCTAGGAATCACTACTTATCACTTGATTTTTTTTCTAGTGTTTTAGCTTTCTTTTTAGCTTTTTCATTGGCTAGTTTAGCGTTACCCAAAACTTGCTTAAAAGATAATCGGGGGGCATTTTTAGCCTTGATTTCTTGCTGTTTTTTAGCTTTTTTTGCTAATTGTTGAGCTTGAGCTTTCTTTTGCAGTTCAGCCGAGCGCGCCATTTTGTTTTTGAATTTATCTAGGCGTCCTTCGGTATCAACAAATCTTTCCTCCCCAGTAAAAAATGGATGGCAGGCACTACAAATATCAACTTGCATTTGCGCGACACTAGCATAGGTGGTAAAACTATTGCCACAAGCGCATTTTACCTGGCACTCAACCCATTTTGGATGAATATTCTTTTTCATAAACTAGAATGGCTATTATATCATAAAAACTCTTTAGAGGGGGCAAACTATTCGCCCAGTTGTAATTTATCGCCTACTTTTAAGTTAAGCAATTTGCTGTGGCCAGCGGGTAATTCGAGAACAATATTAGCTCGGCGAGTGCAAGTGTATAAAGGAAGATTGGCAATTGGCGTGTTGGGGGCAGGAAAGGGCACATGCTCCATAATTTCTACCAAAGTATTGTTGTCAAAATAAAGAATATCTAGGGGAAACTGCATGTCAACCATCCAAAAAGTATGAAAAGTTCTCACAGGGAGAACAAACAGCATGCCATCACTGCCCAATTTATCTCTGCCAGAAAGACCTAGTTGAATGGAACCAGGCCGATTAACTAACTCTACTTGCATTTGGACATTAGCTAAATTTATTTTAATCAGCTGATGGTCGGCGAGTTGATTTAAGTTAGCATGTAAACGACTTGACCCATAAAAAAAATAGCGCCCGGCTAACCACCACCCTAGCCAAGCCAAAGCTAAAACCACCCCGCCAATAATGGCGCGGATAATAATTTGAGGTTTTTGATACCACTTAACTGTTTTAAGTTGCATTTTCCAGATTTAAGAGTTGAGCATTCTTACCCCATAATTCTATCATATTATCAGTAGCGGTGACTAAGGTTTGCTGTTGACAGCTTAAAGCATAAACCAGCTTTTTAGCTTCTTGGTCGAGTTCAGAGCAGATATCGTCTAAAAGTAGCAGTGGCTGTGAGGTAGTTTGCGATTTTAAGTAAGCTAATTCAATCATTTTTAACCATAAAACTGCGAGGCGGTGCTGTCCTCTAGAGCCATAAGTTAGCAGTGATTTGGGGGTGTTTTGACCACTAAAGTAGTAATCAATATCAAAATCATCTTTTTGCGGACCTAGCAAACTAAAGCCACAGGCGATTTCTTTTTTTTGATAAGTTTCAATAGTGGCGGCATTGACTGGTTGATGGTAATAATTGAGATGAAATTGGCTAAAAATTTGCTGCTGGGTATTGGCAAAATCAATAAATTTTTGTCGCTGTTGCTGGATGGTTTGGCTGAATTGAATTAATTGTTGATTGTAATATTCTAGTGTGTCTGGGGGTAATTTGCCCAATTTAATATCAGTGAGAGTTTTGTTACGGCGGATAATAATTTGAGCACATTTTTTAATACTTTCGCGGTAAGGCAGACTCACTAGGGCTAAAGGAGAGTTAAGATAATCGCGTCTTCTCACAGCAGAGCCTTCAATGAGGCGTAAATCTTCGGGACGAAAGCAGGCTGCCAGGAGATTGCCGATAAAGCGTGGGGCACTTAAGTTGGTTTTATTAATGCTGAAAGTTTTTACTCTGACTTTTTTACCTGCTAAGTTGCCGGTGGTGAGAGTAACTCCCAGCCTAGTTTGATCATCCAAAAGGCCAAACACTCGTGCGAGTGGCTGGGCAAAGCGCAACATTTGTTCAGTTTTTTTTGCTCGAAAGCTTTTGCCACTGCTCAGCAAATAAATTGCTTCTAAAACAGTGGTTTTGCCACAACCATTTTTGCCAGATAAAAGATTAATTCCCGAAGAAAAAGTCAGAGTTTTTTGCCTAAATTGGCGAAAATCTTGCAGATAGAGTTTATTGAGAATCATCTTCGCAAAATCAACAAAAAACCCCGGATAAACCGGGGTTTTATTTATTAGTGATAAATTTATTTAGCCTTTTTTAATACTGGCATACCAGTACGAGCGGTCTCCACCACACTGTAACCTGCTGGTACTTCTGGCAAAGAACCTTCACGTTCCTCACGGGCAAAGAAATAAATCCTTTGTTTGCGCCCATTTTTGAGGGTCACTTCTTTAGTGTGGAGAAAATAGGCTTGACCTTTTTTGTTGGTATAGCTATATGCTGCCATCTCACCTTTCTGTTCCAATTTATAATACCACCTCGAGTCTATCCTTAATATTTACTCTTGTCAAGAGGCAGATTATTTTTCTGCCTGGATTTCACCACTTAAAACCACTTGTTCTCCCAGGCGTACTTGAATTTGCAAGGGCAGTTTATCGCTGCTGACAGCAGCAGAAGCAGTGAGCCCGCCTTTACCCACGCTGAGGGTATCGGCTTTAACAAAGTCACTTGCTAGCGCGTCTTTTAAATAGAGGGTATAAACTTGATTGTTGTCAACCGCTAAATTAGCATTCACAGAAAAGAAAACTTTGCCATTTTTACTTTCGTAGCGAATTTCACCTATGCCACTGCCAGTCATTTTAATGGTTTTATAATTACCCATACCTTTTTGGAGATTTTCTAAGGTAGCCAATTCACTGGCAGAAAGATTTTCAATTTCTTGACCGGCGGTAACTTCTGGTGGAGTGAGGGGTGTTTTGGTGCGATTTTGATACCAGCGTACTCCTAAGAATAGCAAAACTAAAACCGCAATGGTTGGTAAAATAAGTGGTAAATATTTCTTCATAACTAATCCTTTTATATCACACACTAGCTAATATTCTCTATATTATCTAGTTTTTGTCAAGTAGGAAAATGTTATGGAGGGACATTTTTTATTGGTGACGATTAAAGACTTAAGGGTAATAAGTGAAATGTAGCAATGGAAAAAATATCTTAAAAAAAGATGATATGCTGTTGTTGCATGCACCCCCTTTGATAACAGGGTTGGTAAGCCAATTTCGTGATGATTGCTAGTTGTAGTAGGCAGAACTGTATGTCGCCTATGAGGGAAATTCAATTAGCTATTTGAGTTAGTACTTATAGCCATCAACATTGTGGCTTAAATATCCCTGCTCAATTAGTTTTTGCAAAAGCAAATAACTAAATACTTTGGCGCCATTTTTATTCAAATGGTCGGCATCATTAAAAAATAATGCTTGTCTGGAAAAATTAGTTTGCTGGGTGAAATCAAAGTAAGGGATTTTGCCTAAATCAATTTTGGCTAATTGATTGTAAATGTAAACACTTTTGTAGTTTGCTGGCAAGGCATTTTCGAGCTCGTTGTAAACTGGAATAGTAATTAAAATTGGTCGCCAATGATGTAGCTGGCAATAAGCTAAAAGTTCTTTGAGGGTTTGAAGGTTTTGAGCAAAATATTGTTGACTTAATTTAGTGCTTTCGTGTGACCAGGGTTGGCTAACAAAATCAATTTGTTCTGGCTTGATATGATTGACTAGTTCGGCTTCATTAGAGGCTAAATAAGCCTGAATAGTTTCAACGAGATTAAAATCATCATTAAGTTCAATTTTATTGGTGGCTGATGGTGGATGGTGAGCAGTTTTTATAGCTTGCTGATAATCTTGGCGTATTTGTGCAAATGACTGTAAAAATGGACAAAGATGTTTTTGTAGGTAAAAACTAATATTTAATTTGGGAATTAAGAAAGGACTCATTTTGTTGTAATAAGTTGTTTGTAAATTATCTAAACGATGTGGTGGTTGTAGTGAGAAAGCAATATGAGAAATATCAATAATAATGAGAGCAGAGGGAGCAATTTGCTGGTGATATTGTTTTAAGGACGCCAAGTAATAGGGGAGTTTAGCTCCATGCTCACTTAAATTAATGGCTGGCAGCTGATAATTGGCAAAGTCAATACCCAGTTTTGCGTGGGAATTGCCCAAAGCGACAATTTGATAAGGATTTTCTCTGGGTGGATAAGGAGCAAAGACATAAGTAACAGGTTCTCTTTTTTGTTTGGTGAACAAAAAATGTGTTTGATCGAATATACAAATTAGCATTAAAGCGCTCATGGCTAAAATTGTTAATTTAACAATTAAATGACGCATAATTAAAATTGAAAATAAATAAATGGTTCTACTTGGCTAGGTTTGAGCATAATTAACATCACTATTATTAGAATATAAAATGCATAGCGCCAAATTGGTTTTTGGTGTGAAAACCATTGCTGTAATTGATGATTGGCTGCTAACTTTTCATAAGTTAAGATAGCTAAAAAACAAAAAATAGCAATGGCCATTTCTAAATAATTAGCAGCAAATAATTGTTTTAAGGTAGCTTGAATGTAATCAACAGCAATAATGTTTTTTATGCCAGTGAAAAAATAACGTATCACGTAAAAAGCTTGTTGTAAATTGTTGGCTCTAAAAAAAATCCAGCCAAAAGTAACTACTATATTGGTGTAAATAATACGCAGTATCATTGGACAATGCCAAGTAAAGGAAATTTTTTTGCTTAATGTTTTTATCAAGCGCTCTATAATGATGACTATCCCAAAATAAAGTCCCCAAAAAACAAAGTGCCAACTGGCGCCATGCCATAGTCCGCAAAGGAGAAAAACTATCATCAGATTAGCACATTGGCGCGCCAAGCCTCGACGATTTCCACCTAAAGGGATATAAACATAATTCATAAAGAAATTAGAAAGTGAAATATGCCAACGGCGCCAAAAGTTGCTAACACTAATGGCAAGATAGGGAGTGGTAAAGTTCTTGCTTAAATTAAAACCCAGCATTTTAGCACTGCCCCGAGCAATATCACTGTAACCGGAAAAATCACCATAGATTTGCCATGAAAAAGCGTAAGTGGCAATTATTAGCGATAACCCTTTAGGATAGAAATCTAAACCTATAGGCGAGCTTAAATTAATTTGCTCATACACCCTATTAACTACCAGGGCCAAATTATCGGCAATTACCATTTTCTTAAAGAGACCCAAGGCAATTAGTTTCAACCCACAAACACTTTGTGCATAATTATATTGACGCTTTTTGTTGAATTGAGGTAATAAATTTTGACTGCGCTCAATTGGGCCAGCTACTAACTGAGGAAAAAAGGTAACAAATAAAGCAAAAAGAAAAATATTTTTTTCGGCGGGAATTTTTTTCTTATAAACATCGATTAAATAACCCACTGACTGCAAAGTGTAGAAAGAAATACCCACTGGTAAAAGCAAATTTAATTCTGGTAATTTTAAGGTTAAGTTGACCCATGAGAATATTTGATTAAGAGTGTAGTTGAAAAATCCCAGGTACTTAAACACTGCGAGGATACCCAAATTTACTCCTAACGTCACTGCAAGAATGAGCTTTTTTCTTTGAGGATATTTGCTAAAAGCTAAAGCAGCAGTGTAACTGGTAATAATGGTTAGTATTATTAGCAGTAAGTATGCTGGTTTCCAAGAAGCATAAAAATAGAAGCTAACAAGTAGTAAAAACGCTAAACGCCAGCACTGATGATGAATTTGCCAGTAAGTTATATAAACAAAAACAAAAAAAACTAAATATGATAAAGAGTTGAATAGCATAATTAAATGATGGTATTAAGCAAATGTAGGCATGTTCAACTAACTAGCAATCAATTAGCAAGCTAATGAAACGTAAGGCATGCAGTATATTTTTAATAAAAAAATAGCAGTGAATTTTGATGATTGTTAGCTGCGGCAGACAGCCATGATTATATCATAAACCATCAAAGTAAAATGAGTTATAAGTCTAGATGATGGTGATTTGACAGTGGTGATGATAAAAAATCCCTCCCGCCTTTAAGATAATGGGAGGGAAAAATTATCTGTTAGCTTAAAAATTTATTTACTAAAGTCAACCTTAACATTTTCACTGGCGGCAGCACTGACTTCAAAATAATCACGATTGCTATAGCCCATCATGCCAGCAACTAAATTATTAGGAAAAGTTCTAATTTTTACATTGTAAACTTTAACAGTTTCATTGTAGTCTTTGCGTGAGGTAGCCAGGCGATTTTCACTTCCAGCTAGTTCATCTTGGAGTTTGATAAAATTCTCATTGGCTTTAAGTTCGGGGTAGGCCTCTGCCACCATTAAAAGTCGACCTAGAGCTCCAGTTAATTGCTCATTAGCTTGAGCAGTTTCGGCAACGCTCATATTACCACCCGCTAATTTGGCTCTAGCATCAGCAATTTGAGTAAATACTCCCTCTTCGTGTTTAGCATAACCTTTAACTGTTTCTACTAGGTTGGGAATTAAATCACTGCGTCTTTGTAAATTATTCGCTACTTGTGCCCAAGAATTATCCACACTTTCATTAAGTTTTACCAAACTATTAAATGTATTTATTAGCCATAGTGCCCCAACTCCAACTATTGCCAAGATAATGAGCCAGGTTTTGTTTTGACCTTGTTTGTTGTTAGCCATAATTTCTTTCTAATAATACTACTTATTAATTATTAATAACAACTGTTTATCCTTATGGGGTGAAGTTTTTTACCAACCACCACTCGCACCACCTCCACCAGAACTACCACCGCCGCCAGAACTACCACTGCTACTGCTTCCCCCACTCCAACTGCTCTCACTGCTATCACTACTGCTGCTGGTGATATAACTGCTTGAGGGAACTTGAGTAATAATTTTGCCGGCAAACTTCCGACCGCATTTTTTGCAAGTGTAAAGCAATTGCTTTTTATTTTTGCCCAGCTTCTTGGAGCGATAAGACCATACTTTGGTACCACAGTGGGGGCAGCGCTTGGCATTGGTGAAAAATTTCCAGCTAGAATAAATGAGTATTCCCCCCACAACTAATAAAGCTAGCAGCCAACCTGCGGCTGCTTCATCGCTAATGTTGGTGGCTGTATCACTGGTGATTTCACCACGTAGCATATCGATGACTGTTTGTTGTGCCGCTAAAAGTCCGCCATCATAATCTTTCTGGCGAAAGTGAGGGGCAAATTGGTGGCGAATTAGTGTCCCGGCAACGCCATCAGGTAAAAATTCTTCCAAACCATAACCCACCTCTACTCTAATTTTTTGATTCTCAGCAATAATTAAAAAAAGCAAACCATTGTTTTTTTGTTTATCACCAATTCCCCAAGCGCGAAAAAGTTTGATGGCGTATTCCTCCAAATTTTCATCTTCAGGTAGGGTGGGTAAAACCACAGTCACAATTTGGGTACCGGTTTGTTGGGCTAATTCTTTGGAGTTGGCAATAAACTGGGCGCTAGCACTGGCAGAAAAAAAATTAGCTTGATCGAGGAGATAAAAATCGTCATTAGGTTGGGGCAAATTATTATCTGCCAACAACAAAGGCGGGGCAACAAAAGTCACCAGCAGGAGTGCTATACCAATGCTCCATGACAGCAAGCGTTTCATGGTGTTTATTATATCACAGCGATAAATCATGGTTAATTTTATTGTTGCTGGCTATGATGTTAGTTGTAGATGAGTGGTGTTTTATTGGCAATTCTTTTTGGAGAAAATTAGCACTATTGATATGTTTACTGTTTGGTTACTAAGATAAGCATCTTACTGCTTGTAATCTGGTGATTTTATGTTACTCTATAGGATGATTTTACCACCACGATTACTGGATAACTATAATTGTTATGGTGTTAAAATTAAGCTATGGCAAGCCACATTGATAAAAAAGAATTACTAGAGCGAGGGGTTGTCCAAATTTTACCTGATAAGGCTTCGTTGCAAAAACGTTTGGCACAGGGGAAAATACGCCTGTATTTAGGAATTGATCCCACTGGAGCCCAGCTGCATTTAGGTCATGCGGTGGCACTGCGTAAATTGCAGCAGTTTGCTCTTGTCGGGCATGAAGTAATTTTGCTCATTGGCAACGGTACGGTAAAAATTGGCGATCCCACTGGTCGTGACTCTTCTCGTCCCATGCTCACCGATGAAGAAATTGAAACTAATTTTGTTAATTGGCAAAAACAAGCGAGTAAAATTTTAGATTTTTCTTTGATTAAAGTGAAAAAAAATGGCGATTGGTTAGATAAATTAGCTTTTTCTGACATCGTTAAGCTACTGGCAAAAACTACTGTGCAGCAACTTTTAGAACGTGATATGTTTCAGGAGCGCTTAAAGAAAAACTTGCCCATTTTTGGTCATGAAATCATTTATCCTTTGCTCCAAGGTTATGATAGTGTGGCGATGGATGTAGATTTAGAAATTGGGGGGACTGACCAAACCTTTAATATGCTCATGGGGAGAAATTTACAAAAAATTTATCATCAAAAAGAAAAGTGGGTACTCACAGTGCCTCTTATTCGTGGACTTGATGGGCGCAAAATGAGCAAAAGTTTTGCTAATTATATTGCTCTTACAGAAGAACCTCGACAAATGTATGCATTAGTAATGTCGGCAAGTGATGAAGTGATGTGGGAATACTTGGAAAATTTAACTAGTGTGTCCACAGCGGAAATTACCCAGATGAAGAAACAGGTGAGTGCTGGTGAGAACCCAAAAATCTTCAAGCAGCGCTTAGCCAGAGAAATTGTGACTTGGTTGCACAGCAGTAAGCAAGCATTAGCTGCTCAGGAGTATTGGCAAAAAACAGTGGCGGAAAAACAATTACCAGAGAATTTGCCAATGGTGGTGGTGAGTGATTTTTCACTACCTCTTTTTGATTTAGCTAAAGCTGCTTGTCCGCAAGAGAGTAATTCTGCTTTGCGTCGGCTAATTGAGCAAAAGGGTGTAAAACTTTTAGATAATCAAGTTCTGCGTGTCGGTAAAAGAAAATTTTTTCAGTTAGTTTTGTCAGCAAATGAAAAAAAGAACTAAAATTATTTGTCGCAACCTTATTTTGTTAATGATTATTTTGGGTTTTATTTTAGGCGGTACCTTAACTGCTATAATCAGTTTGTTGTAAGCTTATTTCTAAGCTTTAGAAACTGATTTGTTTGAAGATTTATTCAATACTGCCGCCAGCAGCTTCAATGGCTTTTTTAGCACCTTTGCTTAAGCGTAAACCTTTGACTTTAACTGCTTTGTCTAGTTTGCCAGTAGCAATAATTTTGGCAGCGCGAACTCTTTTGTCAGCTAAATTGGCTAGTTTGAGAGTTTCTAGGGTAATCACCTCGCTAGTTAATTTTTGTAAATCACCCAAATTAATTTCTGCCACTCTAGCGAAACTTTGAAAACGAGACTTACCTCTAATCATTGGTAATCTTTTGGTCAATGGTAGTTGTCCCCCCTCAAAGTAAATAGGTAAATTACCGCTTTTTCTCGCTCCAGCTCCTTTAGTTCCACGACCCACAGTGTGTCCCCCCTTACCAGAACCAATGCCTCTACCCAAACGTTTACTAGGATGGCGATTAATTTTAGCTAGTGAATTAAGTATTGACATATTTTAGCTCTTTGCTGTTTTTTTCTTGGTAACATTTTTTGTTTGACTGGTTTTTTTCGTTTTAGCACTAGCTGATTTTTGAGTGACTTTTGTGGTGGGGCTTTTTTGGGGACTTTTTTTACTGCTAGCTTTTTTACGAGGAGCATTTTGGGGGATTTTATTTTCACTAGCCTTAGTCTTATTGGCTTCTTCCTCGAGCTTTTTAGCTTCTTCGGCCTCTACTTCTACCACTGATTTTAATTTAATGCCTTTAAGAGCCACAATTTGACTCATGTTGGCCAAAGCACTAAAAGTGGCATATACATTGCTAGCTTGATTATTACTACCCAAAATTTTAGCAGAAAGATCGCGAATACCGGCTGCCTCTACCACACTACGTACTGCTCCGCCAGCAATCACCCCAGAGCCTTTAGGAGCAGGTTTAAGTAGCACCACTGCAGCACCTTTTTTAACTTGCATGGGAAAAGGAATGGTAGTGCCATCCATGGGGACATTGATAAAATTCTTTTTGGCTTTTTTGGTGGCTTTTTTAATTGAACTTAACACATCTTTACCTTTGCCCAAACCAACACCGACTTTACCCTTTTTATCTCCCACTACTACCAAAATAGAAAAGCCAAATTGATTACCTCCCTTGGTTTTTTTAGAAACCCGAGAAACTTGCACAACTTTTTCTTCGTACTTTTTTTCTTCTAAGTTTGCTTTGTCTAAATGAGTACTATATGCCATATTAAATCTCCACTCCAGTTTGTTTGACTGCTTCGACGGCAGCTTTAAGGCGACCATGATATTTGCATGCCCCTCGGTCAACGCTGACTGATTTAATTTTTGCCTGTTGTAATTTTTTACCCAAATCAGCACCTACCAGTTGAGCTTTGTTAGTTTTGCTTCCAGAGAGTTTTTTTCCTGTAGCCCTGACTAAACTATGCTCGCTGCTAGCGGCAATAATTTTGCCATGATGGTCGATAACCTGCAAGTAAATCGCTTTATTAGAGCGAGTCAGCAAAAGTTTGGGGCGCCCTGCTGTCGCAATAATGCGGGCATGTATTCTTTGAGCGCGTCTTTTTTGTTGGTTAAGATTGTGTTTGATTGCCATATGTCCTTAATTATTTGGTGGCAGCAGCTTTGCCTTGTTTTCTTCTGACTACTTCGTTTTCATAGCGAATCCCTTTACCTTTATAAGGTTCTGGGGGACGGACTTTTCTAATATTGGCAGCAAATTGTCCCACTGCTTGCTTGTCAAAGCCACTGACTTTAATGGTATCTTGACCTTCAACTTTTAATTCAATCCCAGCTGGGGCAGCGATTTCTACAGTATGAGAAAAACCCACTGCTAAAGAAATATTTTTACCCACAGCACTGACTCGATAACCAGTGCCCACTAGTTTGAGAGTTTTGCTGTAACCACTGGTCACTCCCACGAGACTGTTTTTGAGTAAAGCCTTAAACAAGCCTACAAAGGCTTTAGTTTGTTGCAGTTGATTTTCTCCTTCAACTACTACTCCAGCATCAGTGATAGCTACTTTTACTCCAGGTAAAGTCTTCACCTGCAGTTGACCTTTAGGACCAGTAACGGTGATGGCCTCACTAGACAATTCTAGTTTAACTTCTTGTGGAGTGCTAATGGGTTTATTTGCGATTTTTGCCATATATGCCTTACCAAACAGTAGCTAAAAGTTCTCCTCCTATTCCTTTTTGTCTTGCTTTAGCGTCAGAAATAATTCCTTGACTGGTAGAGAGAATGGCAAGTCCATAACCATGGAGTACTGCCGGGATTTTAGCAGCGTCAACATAAACTCGACATCCAGGTTTAGAAATTCTCTTCAAATTAGTTAAAGTAGGATTAGTAGCTACATATTTGAGTTGTAAAATTAAATTTTTTTGTCCTTTTTGATTAGTTGCTTCTTTAACCTCTAGCAGATAACCGGCTTCTTGCAATACTTGAGCAATTGCCAGCTTAATTTTGCTGCTGGGCAAAATTACTTGCTCATGATGAGCGAGATAAGCATTTTTAATTCTTATTAGTAAGTCGGCAATAGTATCTGTCATATTTTCCTTAAATTAATGGTTTGCCTTTACTACTCCTGGTAATTCACCTCTATTGGCTAATTCTCTAAAAGTTAAACGCGAGAGACCAAAAAAACGCATATATCCTCGAGGACGACCAGTGAGTTGGCAGCGATTGCGCACCCTGTTGGCAATTTTATTGGGTTTTTTTACTCCCAAGCTTTTATAAATTGCGAGTTTGTGTGCTCGGCGCTGATTTTTTTCTACTGCAGAAACCTTAGCCATGATTATTTTTTCTTTCTAGATTTCTTCTTTTTTGGAGTGACTTCTTTACTAAAGGGCATGCCTAATTTGGCCAGTAAAGCATAAGCATGTTTATCACTACTGTTGGTAATAAAATTAACTTGTAAACTGCGGACTCTTTCGATTTCGTCATATTTAATTTCTGGAAAGATAATTTGTTCACTAATTCCTAGAGAATAATTACCATGACCATCAAAAGCTACCCGAGAAACACCGCGAAAATCTTTGACACGAGGGAGCACAATGGTAAGTAATTTATCGACAAATTGCCACATTCGCTCTCCTCGCAGAGTCACCATCACCCCCAAGGGATCACCTTGACGCAACTTAAAGTTAGAAATTGCTTTCTTAGCGGTGGTAACTTGAGGCAATTGACCGGTAATTAAAGCAATTTGTGCTTTAATATTTTCTAAAGCACGTTTGCGCTCGCGTGGGTCAGTGGGGTCAGATACACCCATGTTTACCACCACTTTGCGTAGTTTAGGCACGGCGAACACATTTTCTAGTTGCAATTCTTTTTTTAAACTAGCGATAATTTCTTGCTGGTAGCGTTGTTTAAGTCGGTTCATAAAGTTTATTTCTTTGCTGTTGGTATTGGCGTTTGAGTTTTTTTATAAATGCGCACTTTAGTGCCATCATCTTTAAGCAAATAACCAATTCTGTCTGGTTTGCCTTGATCATTTAAGATGGCAACATTAGCCACTGGCAAAGGGCGCTCTAGGCGTTTAATTTCTCCAGCTCTACCGGGTGATTTTTTAATGCGTCTGGCGTACACATTAGCTCCAGCCACACTTACCCGGTTTTTTTTCGGGTAAACAGCAATAATGTGTGACTTTTTGCCTTTATCTTTGCCGGCGGTTACAATCACTTGATCATTTACTTTAAATTTCATGATTTATTTTCTATAAAACCTCTGGAGCGAGATTAGCAATTTTGCTAAAACCCGCATTCTTAACTTCTCTAGCCACTGGTCCAAAAACTCTGGTACCAATGGGATCTAAGTTTTCTCTGGCAGTAATAATCACTGCGGCATTGTCGCTAAAGCGAATATACTCACCACCTTGGCGACGAAACTCCTTTTTAGTGCGCACTACCACGGCTTTAACCTTTTCTCCTTTTTTAATTGTGCCTGCGGCATCAGCTTTAATGACTGAAGCGGCTACCACATCACCCACATAGCCAAAGCGGCGTTTAGAACCACCATGTACCTGAATGACGCGAATTTGTTTGGCTCCAGAATTATCAGCAACCTCGAGCACTGAACGTAATTGTATCATATTATGCTTGATCTTTCTGACTAACTAATTTGAAGCGCTTGCCTTTGCTCATCGGTCGGCAAGCAGCAATAGTTACCATTTGACCCAAACTGAGTTTAGTTTTGCCGTCAACATGAACACTATAACGCTTGGTTTTTTTCAAAAACTTTTTGTAGAGGGGATGTTGAAAAAGAGCCTCTACCTCTACCAAAGCAGTTGCAGTATTCTTGAGCGAAACAATTTTGCCACTTAAAGTTTTCATGATTTGCTTTCTTGATTTTTTTCTGCCATCACGGTTTTAATTTGAGCTAAGTCACGACGAAAATTTTTAATCATACTAGTGTTTTGTAATTTACGAGCACTTTTAGTTAGGTAAGCAGTAGTCAGTTTAGCAGCCAAATCAGTAGTCATCTGAGCGAGTTCGCTGCTGCTTTTACTTCTGATTTCTGCCAATTGTTGTTTTTTCATACTAATCCTTGCACACCAGAGTGGTTTTAACTGAAAGCTTATGACCAGCTTTGCTGAAAGCAGCTTTGGCCGCTTCTTGGCTCACCCCACCAATTTCAAACAAAATTACTCCTGGTTTAACTACCGCTACATAATGAGAAATATCTCCCTTGCCCGAGCCCATTTTTACTCCTACTGGTTTTTTAGTAACTGGGCGATGAGGAAACACTCTAAACCAATATTTGCCCACTTTTTTGGTGGCAAAAGTAATTTTTTTACGAGCAGCTTCTAATTCTCTGTCGCTTAAGCGTCCATGTTCTAAGGCTTTCAGTCCATATTCGCCAAAAACCACTTCGGTGCCACGCGAGGCAATGCCTCTGTTTTTACCTCTAAAACATTTGCGGTATTTTCTCTTTTTTGGCTGCAGCATATCTTTTATTCCTAATTCCTAATTAACTAAACTTCCTTTATTAATCCACACCTTAACGCCTACATAACCAGATTTAGTGTGAATTGGCATTTGGTAGTAGTCAATGTTAGCCCGCAAAGTTTGGGTGGGAATGGAGCCTTCAAAATATTTTTCGGTGCGAGAAATTTCTGCACCCCCAATTCTGCCTGCCAGCTGAATTTTAATGCCTTTAGCGCCGGCAATCATGGTTTTTTCTAAAGCACCAGAAACTGCCCGGCGATGGGGAAAGCGTTTCATTAATTGCCCCGCAATTCTTTCTGCTACTAATTTAGCGGATAAATCAGCTTTTTTAATTTCTTCAACCTTAAGATCAATTTTAGTTTTTTCGCCTTTTTTGTCAGCGATTAATTTTTCAATTTTTTTCTTTAAGGCTTCTAAACTGGAACCGCCGCGACCAATGACTACTCCGGGCCGGGAAACATAAAGAGTAATTTTTAGCACATTAACTGAACGTTCAATTTCGCTAGAAACCAAACCTGCATTCTCTAATTCTTTATTTAATAATTGGCGCAATTTTTTGTCCTGTAGTAGCAATTCACCATACTGCCCTTTAGGAGCAAACCACTTAGAACTAGCTGGTAGGGTGACGCCCACTCGATAACCTATCGGATTAACCTTTTGTCCCATAAATTATTTACTTTCTTTAACTTTCTTTGTTGTTTCCTCTCCTTTGTCAGCTGGTGGAGTTAGCGCAGATTTTTTTGTTAAGACCACTTTTACATGGCAAGTTTTTTTTCTGACAATAAATCCTCTTCCTCGGGATACAGCTCGCATTCTTTTATAAACTGCCCCATCACTGACAATAATTTCTTTAAGTTCTAAATCATCAGGATTTAATTGATGATTAGTTTTGGCATTAGCTAGAGCCTGTTTGATGACTTTGAGAATAACTAAACTTGAGCGTCTGGTGATGACAGCGAGGTTAGCTACCGCTCCTTGCAAACCCTTTTTTTTCACCGCATTAGCCACTAAACGCATTTTGCGTGGAGCTTGGCGAATGTTAGTTTGTTGTGCCGTAATTAACATATATTTTCTTTAAGTTTTGGTTAATACTCTCTTGACAATGCGACCATGCCCTTTGAAGGTGCGAGTGGGAGCAAACTCACCCAGTTTGTGCCCCACCATGGTTTCACTAATGTAAACATCAGTAAATTTTTTGCCTTGATGGACACTAATAGTTAGACCAATAAACTCAGGAGAAATTACTGATTGTCTTGCCCAAGTTTTAATGCTCACCTTACTACCTCCCTGTTTAGCTTGCAAAACTTTTTTGAGAAGTTTTTCGTCGATGTAAGGTCCTTTTTTAATGCTTCTGCTCATGAATTATTTCGCCCTTCTGTCCCTGATAATCATTTTTTTGCTTTTAGATTTTTTGCGAGTTTTGTATCCTAAGGCTGGTTTACCCCAGGGAGTTTTAGGATGAGACATACCAATGCCACTTCTACCTTCACCACCGCCATGAGGGTGGGAGCCAGGATGTTGGGCGGTGCCACGTACACTGGGGCGAATACCCATTAAACGTTTGCGCCCAGCTTTACCTACTTTTTCA
>CAUUGB010000007.1:0-40812 GCA_963544615.1 uncultured bacterium
ATAATACTCACTGTCAAAGAGATCAAACTGATTGATTTTTATGCTGGTAGTTGTTTAGCAGTTGCCTCTTTGGGCAATATTGCTGGTTATTTGCTAATAGCGCTGGTGGCGCCTATTATTTTATCAGTTAACTGGATTTTGCCTCCTTTGCTGTTGACACTTTTAGTCTTAATATTGGTGGGTAAGACAATTAATTTTTCTACTTGGTGGTGGCAGTTAGGATGGCTTTTGGTAGGAGGCTTGTTTTTTGCTAAGGCTTATCAGCCAGCCAAAATTTTGCAAACTGGTTTAGGGACCCAAAAATATCAATTTTTGCGTCAGTGGCAAGAACCAGAGTGGCAGCGAGAAAAACAAGCTTACACCTATCAAAATTATAGTGAGCGAGTTTTTTATCGTTTAGAAAAATTAGCAGTTTACGCCAATTCTTTGGTAGGCACTTTTCAATTTCAATATAAATTGCTACCAAGTGCGCGGGTGTACGTTCTCGATGGCTATATTTCTCATCCCATTAATTTGCAACAAGAAACTTTAGTAGGCATTTTGCCGCGGCGCTATTTTAGCGCCACTATTCCTAATTCACTGGTAATTGGGATTGGTGCGGGGCAAACTCCTGCTGGAGTATCCCTGGTTAGCAATCACACCGAAGCAGTGGATATAAGTCCAGCAGTTTTTGCTTTTTTGCCTGAACTCAGTCGGGAAAATAATGCTTTATTAAAGAGAGCTGATGTGAGTTTACTTAAAGCTGATGGCAGTAATTACCTGAAAAGAAGTCACAAACAATATGATTTAATTCTTAATACTGCTACCAATATGTTTACCCACGGCGTAGCTAAACTACATACCAGCGAATTTCTCTCTTTAGTTAAAAGCCACTTAAGTCATAATGGTGTTTATGTGAGCTGGCTTGATGCCCAAGCGATTACGAGTGAGCAAGAACTGGCGGCGGTGATTGCCTTGCAAAAAAAGCACTTTCGTTATCTAGATGCTCATTTAGTGAATGCCAATTATATTTTGCTGGTAGCCTATGACCAATGGCGACCACTCGCAGTCATGGATGCGAATTTAATCAAACCTGAAGATAGAGAGAGTGATTTTGCTCAGCAATTACCTTTGACTACCTGGTCAGTGAAGCGTTTTTTGCCTTCACTGCCAGCCAAGATTTCCCGGATGGACTATCCTTTAATTGAAATTAATGCCTTAAAAAGTTGTTTGCACTTCCAGGGTGAGCAAAAATTTTTTTTAAGTCAAGCCTTTGATGATTTAGGTCAAGCTGAAGATAATTAATTTTTTAACCTGACCAACCTCAAACACATTTCGGACTATAAACCTATAGGTTTGTAAGAAAGGGTAGCAGTGGGAGTTAATACTTTTAGACTATGTCAAAGAGGGTTGGTGGGGAGAAATGGTTATGATATGTTGATGAAAACATATCAAGAAGGATTAAAATATCAAAGTAATCAAGAGGTGGTAGATTATCGTCTCAAGGTATTAAAGCATTACTATCAATTTGGCATCAAATCTTGTCTTAATGCTTTTGATCATTTAGGTAGAAGTACTATTTATGATTGGAAAAGATTGTATGAGAAATCAGGTAAAAAAAGATGTAGTCTTATTCCCTTATCTACCAAGCCTAAACATTATCGCTATAGTCAAATAGATTATCGTCTCAAAGAAGCTATCTTAGCTTTAAGAAACAAAGAAATAGCCACTAGTGTTTATGCTCAATACCTGCAAATTCCTTCTTACCTGCAAGAGCTAATTCCTTATGATTTAGGAGAGAAGAAAATTAAAATTTATCTTGATAGAATTGCTCAAGAATTAGATATCCCCAGTGTCTCAGCGGCTACAATTGGCAGAATTATTAAAGCTAAAAAGCTTTATCATCCCAAGAAATGCAAAAATTCTCGAGTAGCTAAAAAAAGATTAGATATTGAGAGACTTAAAAAGTCTCCCAGTGTTAGTAGACCTGGGTATTTGCAGGCAGATTGCATTATTCACAATATAGCTCTGGCAAACAGATAAAATGTGTCAACTTTATTGATGTCTTTGGTAAGATTGCTTACTCTCAAAGAGTTACTAGTATCAATTCTTACAAGACTCTGATTGCCTTTAGAAAATTTAGTCAAATTTGCAATCAATCCTACCACTTTGATGTTTTTGCTCTACAACATGATAATGGAGCAGAATTCTTTGGAGAACTGCTTGCATATTTAGAAGAAACATTACATACTAATCATGATAAAGGTATAGCCAATTATTTCATTCTTCCCAGATGTCCTAAAATTAATGGTACGATTGAGAATTTTAATCATGTTTTACAAACAGAGTTTATCAACCAAACAGACATTGTGTATGCAGATGATTGGTTAAAGCAATTTCCTAAAGCTTTACTAAACTTTATTGAATATTACAATTGTTATCGTCCACACGGAGCACTAAATTATATGAGTCCTAAAAATTATTTAGAAAAATACTATTCCCCAAATGTAGTGAGGTTGATCATTCAATATTATATCATTAAACCCATGCTATAATATTTATCTCGAGGTTAATATTTTAATTATTGACCCCTTCGTCTAGCGGTCTAGGATATTTGGTTCTCATCCAAAAGATCGTGGGTTAGAATCCCGCAGGGGTCACTCGAACTTAAAGAAGTTTCATTCAAGAGTGTATTTATTTGAGACAATCATCAATCAATAGTCACTGAGATAGTGGTTTTAGTTTGGTTAGCTGTAGTGTTGGCGCAAAAATTTAGCAAAAGCCAGCATTTCTTTTTGTGTTTGCTTTAAGAGGTGCTTTTGCATTGTTAGTGGATACGCTAGGCTGAGTTCACTCACGGCACTGGTTAATTTGTAGTCAAAATAATTAAAACTAGTTAATTGTAAGCAAAGCAAATAATTTTTTGGGGGAAATTGTTGATAATAAGTATTTAAGAAAGTAAGTACTTTTTTTCCTAATAATTGATTGGTATAGCTAGTTTGTTGCCAGAGTAGCTCAGCCTGTGTTTGATATTGTCGAGCTTTAGTTAATTGTTTTTTATTCCTAAAATAATCGGCGCGTTTAAATAGTGAGAGTACTTTTTGCTCTTGTGCTGGTTGAATTGTGTCTCCAATCCCAATCCAGGGGAAGCTCACAGTGTTTTTTTCAGCGTGTCCTTGACAAGAAGCCATAGTGGGAATTCCCAGAGCATTTAGGGCGATTACTAAAGGGAGAATTTTGGGTTCAATTTTATTGCCCAATCGATCGGCAATTTGTGCCATTTTCTTTTCCGTTTTGTTCCATTTATCATTGGTGTGTTTGCAGTTATTGTTCATCAATTAATTTTAAGTTATGAAAAAACCCGAGTTTTTCTGCTCGGGTTGAAAATACCAAGTGGTGTTACTGCCTTATCCAAGTAGTACCGAGACAAAACGCGCACGTCACTTTTTGTCGACGACCTCCAGATATCACCGTAATATACCCGTGAGAACAATTCTTGCATTTAGTTTTACCTTTTCCATATCCTTGCGCTGCTGTGTGCCCGTCGTAATGACTTTTTCCTGTGCTTTGTTTCTTTCTCCTGTGTGACACCATAACTCCTCCTTATCTGATGTTCACTATCGAAATTAGTTAATATCCCCACTTGGAGATATAATTATAACACAAGTTAATTAAATTTACTTAGTAAACAGACGAATTGATTTAATCATACCGGTGTTGTAGCGCGAGTTAAAATCTAAGTCTGGTCCATACCAAGGATCATGCATTTTATAATTACCATTTTCACCACTGATTAATACCACAAAATGTCCGCCATAACCATTGCGTACTGAAACGTGCACAATCACTGGACGATCGGCCTTAAGTTCATTATCGATGGTATCTTTACTAAAATAATTTAGCCTTTTGTAAGTATATCCGTGTAATGGGACAGGACCTTTTACACTAATAAAATCTCTCTAAGTATTCACTAGGGCTTAGTCCTTTCAAGCCACAATGTGGCAATTGATTATAATGTGCATTCCATAAACGCAGTAAGTAATTATACTCATCAATACTTCTTGGTTTATGTTCAAGATGATTATAAAAGTATTCCTGATCTGTTCTATGTGATCTTTCAATATGTCCATTTTGTGTAGGACAGCCGGGAGAGATAAGATAATGAGTAATATTATTTTCCTGACACCATCTATCAAGACAGTGAGGACGATAAGTATAATCTTGTTTGAGACCTGATAGACGATTGGTAAATACCGAACCATTATCTGTTTTGATGGCTTGAATATGAAAATGATTAGCAGCTACTTTGGTTAATTTAGTCACAAAATCTATAGTATAGCCATTTTGCATATTAGGATATCCTAAAAGAAATCTCCAACGAGAAGCTATGTTATGGCAGTATATTGATACCACCAACGATTAAAACCAAAATTAATCCCATACTTAATATCAACTTCAATTAACTCTCCAGGAATAGTAATTATTTTTCTTTGATGATATTTGTGTTGATTAATTTTTCTTCTAGGTTTAACCAAACCATAGCGACTGAGTATACGCTGAATAGTCTTACTTGATATGATAATACCCCTTTTTGCTAGTATCCAAGACAATTTTTGTGCTCCTGAGAGCGTATCTAGATGAAGAGTAATTATTTTATCCTCTAATTCTGCACTAATTCTATTAGGACTCTTATGTGGTCTGCTAGATTTAGCTAGCAGACCTAATTCTCCTTGTGTTTGGTAAGCATGTAGCCAGTTATATATTGTTTTTCTCGAAAATGGACAGAATTTACCAATTTCACCAATACTACTCTCACCCTCAATGAGAGGTTTTATCCAACGTAATTTTTCTTCAATTTGATTTTGTGGCATAACTTTTGTCATAGCCCCATAATATGATGAAATTTTTGTTATGTGTAAAAGGTGTTGTCCTATTACAACGATAACATTGCCAAACAATTGCTGTTGTGTTATATTAAAGCGATGTTTACTGTGGGATTTATTTTAGGTTTTGTTTGTTGCTATTTTTTAATGCGCAATCAAAAACCCAAAGTGTACGCTGATGAACAGCCGTCGCCATCAATCCCAATAAATTCATCAGTTCCTCCACTAAACTCACAGTTGCCTGTACAGCCGGCAGCTAGTAAAACTTCATTGCTCTCTCGAGATATTTTGGGAGTTAAAAAAATGCCTGTTTTATGGTTTTTTTATTTGGGGGCATTTTTGTTAATTGCTGCTGGTTTTGGGTTTATAGCCTTTAGCGTTAAGTATAGCGCGAGTGCCTTGGAGCCAATTATCATGTTGGTGCTACTGACTCTGGGTTTCTTGGTGGTGGGTAAAAGTCTAGTTAATCATCAACGTCTTGCTCCTGCCGGGATAACTTATTTAGCTATTGGGTTGCTGTTTATTCCTTTAGATGGCATAGCATTTTATGATTTATATGCATATGTTTTTATGAGTGCTGGTCAGGTGGCTTTAATAACTTCTTTAATATTTTTAACAGCGAGCGTGTTGAGCTATGCTTTTGTTTGGCGCCATTACAGTTTGTGGCAATTGATGATTTTGGGTTTACTCTCCAGCAGTTTATCACTGGTGAATTTAAGTTTAGGTAGCGATACACTCTCTTATTATCTTTTAGCCGGAGTAATTTTAGGTTATATAGTTTATTTGTTTTCTTGGTATCAACAGTCTACTAGCTTACCAGCACGGCAAATGCTTGCCTTTAATACTTATGCTCTTATTGGTGGTGGTTGTTTTTTGGGAGTATCAACTAATTTTGTCACTATTGCAGAAACTTTGATAACTAAAACCACTCGCGTTTGTGTTGCTACTAGTTTGGGGCAGTTGTTTACTCTCCGTCCTAAGGAGAGTGCGTTTTTACTCTTATTTCTTTTATTAGCCACTGGGTTTTTTGTCATTAAGTTTTTTCTAGAGCGCCTGGATATTGATTGGTTGCTAGCGGTGATTGGCACTTGGCTTTGGTGTCGCAGCTTTCTTTTTTTACTTGCTTGTCATCAATCATATTTATGGGCAGGAGTTTTCATTCTGGTGAGTATGGCAGTGGTGGGTATTAAGTTTGCTCCTAATTTAGCGGATTTTTGTCGCAGTCAAAGATATTTGTGGCTAGAGCAAGTGAGTTTTTTTAGTTTATTTTTATCTTGGTTATATTTAATTATCTATTATTTTTTTACTCAGCAGAGTTTTCTGCTAGCAGTGCCTTGGTTTTTTTACGGTGCTACTTTGCTTATTTTTGTTCTCAAACAGCTTGCTAAACCTGATTCATTTTGGCAGCTGGTAAGTTTTTTTTGGACGATGATAATTATTTTTGTGCTAGTTTTTAAGGTTGATTTTGCTGCGGGTGAGTATCACTTAAACTTAGCTACAGCTTTACTACTTAATAATTTATTAGCTTTGTTTACTACTTTGGCCACCAGAATACTTCTCCAGAGTAAAACTAATGACAATCAACATGCTCTCAAGCGACTCACAATTTACTTATTTACTAGCTTTTTGCTTAATTTTTGGTTTTATTCCTTAATTAGATTTGCTAGTTTAACTAAACTGATTCCTTGGCAATTGGGTTTATATGTGCTTACAGCCGGTTACTTTTTTTATGATGGCAAAAAACTTTTTCCCAACTCGCATCGGGGAGTACAGTTTTTGCATGGATTTTTACCAGTAGGGTTGTGGCTGTATGTTGCCTCTTATCGTGATTTAGAGCAACCTCTCTATTACATTGTCCCCATTTTAGGGTACATTATTGCTTATTGTTGTTGGCAAAAATATCAAGAAAGTGCTACTAGCAATCACGTAGTTGCTTTAAATGTGAGCTTTGCTTTACTAGCACTTTCTCTGCAAGTGTTTTTACTTGAAGATAATTTTATTGCCGCTAATGTGAGTAGTATTTTGTCAGGAATTGCTTGTTTGGGGGTGGGTTATTATTGGCGCTCTCGTCAGATTAAAATTACTGGTTTATTAATTGCTATTTTAGCGGTTATGTTCCATCTGCATGAACAGATTGTTTGGTGGCAATACTTAGCAATTTTAGGGGTAGGTGTTTTAGCAGTGGCCACTTATTTGCTCAAAAAGCAAGAAAAATAATTTAAGCTGACTGCAACTCTTGTTTTAAGAGTTTATTTACTAAAGTAGCGTCAAGTTTTTTATCACTGGTGCGCATGATTTGTCCCATAAAAAATCCCAGCAGCTGTTTTTCGCCTTGAAGATAACGCTTGAATTCGTGAGGATAACTTTGGAGTGTTTGCTTAATTAAAGCCGTGAGCTCACCCTCATCTACTTGATCGCTACTAATTAAATCTTGAAAAGCACTAATTAGTTGTGGCTGATCATCATGAATTGTAAATTTTAGCTTTTTATTTACCAAATAATTGGCCAATTTGTTAACTGGTAAGTTTTCTTTTTTAGCTAATTGCCAAAGTTTTTCTGCCCAGGTAATGATAGTTGGATTAGTTAAAAAACTAGCAGCGTATTTATTTTCTAATTGAAATTGTGCTTGCCATTTTTTTAAGTACTCTTCTTTGGTAATTAATTTTTGCTTAAACCAGCTGGAAAGAATTTGCTTGCTTAAAACAATAGTTGACATTTCTGGACAAATGGTGGCGCGAAAATCTTCGCTATTGCCCTTGGTTCTTTGGAAAATAGTTTTGCCACTATTCATATCGAAACCGCGAGTTTCTTGAGGTACTTTTTGCCCACTCCCAAGCAGTTCACTTTGACGCTCAATTTCAAAGTCAATGGTTTGCTCGAGTGCTTTGAAAGAATTAATGTTTTTTACCTCCACTTTATAATCGGGCAGTAAATTATCGGCTGCTTGCTGTTTGGTTTGCAAAGAAATATTAGCGTCAAAGCGCATTTGCCCTTTTTCCATGTCGGCATTGCTAATACCCAAATAGCGAGTGATACTTTGAATATTTTTAGCATAAGCAACAGCTTGTTTGCTAGAGTGAATATCGGCAGCGCTAACAATTTCAATCAAAGGCACTCCAGAGCGATTAAAATCAATTAAAGTCATCTTGCTACCTTTAACCTCTTGATGAATGAGTTTGGCAGCATCTTCTTCTAAATGAGCTTCAATTAAGTGCACCACTCCTTGGGGGGTATTTACTTGCCCACCTTTGACAAAGTGTTTAGTACATTGGCTAATTTGATAACCTTTGGGCATATCGGGATACACATAATGTTTGCGCTCAAAGTACGATGGACTGGTAATTTGTCCACCCACATATAAACCAAATTTAGCCGTAAACTCAATGGCTTTGCGGTTGGGTACTGGAGGCTTAGTTTGCCTGCCTAAGCAGTAAGGACAAGTGTAAATATTTGGTTGGGGAGCAAAAAAGGGGTCATTTTTACAACCGCAAAACATTTTTGAGGCAGTTTTTAATTCCACATGAATTTCTAAACCACACACCAGTCGGTAAGCATTTGTGTCTGTCATATTTTATTTATCTACTACTAGGGGAACCAAAAAATAACCTTGGTAACTAGGCGCCTGTCCGAGAGCCTCTTGCTGAGTGAGCATGCTGTCCTCCTCTACTATGTCTTCACGCCAAACATTCACCTGCTTGACGGGAACATTATCTTGGTTGTCTTGTGCCATATTCAATTTATTTTGAGTCAATACTAAGCAGCTCTAATTCAAAAATGAGGGTACTATTAGCAGGAATACTGCCAATAGCGCGATTACCATAAGCTTTATCTGGAGGTACAGTAAGTTTTCTTTTGCCACCCACCTTCATCCCCAGGACGCCTTCATCCCAGCCAGCAATTACTTGACCCACACCAATTCTAGTTTTGAAAGGCTCACCTCTGTCAATGCTGCTGTCAAACACTTCGCCGTTAGTGAGAGTGCCGCGATAGTGAATGGTAATATCATCGCCAACTTCAACTACTCGCTGACCGCTCCCCTCCTGTAAATCTTCAATCAACAATTCTCCTGCTGGCATATCTGCTCCTTTTGTAACTAGTGACGTTTCTTTGACGGTTTGTTTGCTAAAATCAACCGGACCATAAAGAAATAGCACAATAATTATTAAAACAATGGCGCCAATAGATAAGGCAATTTTGTCACTACTTAATTTCATATGGAAGTATTTTATCACAAGAGACGTTTGGTGAAAGGAGTAATTTAGCTAACTTCTAAGAGAGTTAAAAGAAGTTCTATTTGTAAACTAAATTTAAGTTGACCACTTTTAGCGCGATAATCTAAGTTAATCAATTGCTGGTGTAGGGTGATTAATTGTTTTTGGCTAAAAAGTTTTGCTTGGGGAGCTAAGCGTGCTGATTGAAAAGTGGATAAAGTAGTAGCGGCAAATTTTATCTCTAGGAGTTGTTGTACTTGCCAAATTAACATGCTCAAAATATAAATATCTGCCCCTGTTTTGTATTTTTCTTTTACTTGAGCAAAAGTTTGTTGATATAAAGGGAGTAAAATTTGGCTTTGTTGATGTGGTTTAATGGCAGAGAGTAAGCTCCAAATTAAATCTTTTTGGGCAAAATAATTAATTTGGGCTTTGGCAGTAACTAGAGGTTTAAGAGTGGTGGGGGTAATTTTTTTACCTTCCCACCAATAAAGTGGCCATTGAGTTTTTATCAAAGCAGCAACCAGTTGCTCACGCAGTTTAGATTTAGGACGGGCAAAAACATTAACTACTTTAACAATTTTACCAGGAATAAAAAAATTATCTTGATTTAACTGCTCCTGCAATAGTGCAGGGCTAATTTGTGCCCCATCAACTTTAAGCAGTTGGACTGCTGAAGAGTTAACTAGCTCTAGAGCGTGACTTAAAGCTTGATAACTTGAAGCTGTGTCCTCGCCATGATAAAACTTAATTGCCATTAAGCTATTATATATGAGCATTGACTTTAGCATCTTGTTGTTTGGCTCAACTTTCTGTTAAAATAATCTTTCTTTATGTCAGCTAATTCACCGGTACCGTCTTTAGGAAAATTGCGTCTGCGTGCTCTGCTTTTGGCAGCTTTGAGCGTTTTTTTAAATGTGGCCATTTTTGCAGGCTCAGGTTGGTATTTAGATACTCTGCTTGACAAAAGTCCAACTTACTTTATAATCGGCATGGTTCTTGCGTTCGTTTTTACAAATATATTAATCATTTTCTTAGCAAAGAAATTTCCTTTGCACAAAATGTAAGTTTATGCCTGAAATTCCGGCAATCAATCTTGCACCTAGCATTCTTTTTCACTTGGGACCGCTCGCGATTACGACTACTTTTTTACTCCAGCTTTTAATTTCACTCTTAATTATTGTCACCTTTAACTATTTAGCTCGAAGTTACCACCTTATTCCAGGTAAATTTCAGTTGTTAATAGAAGAACTCATTATGGCAGCTTGGAAGCAAGTTAATGCCATTACTGGTTCTTACGATAAAACTAAAAAAATTTTTCCGCTGATATTTTGCTTTTTTGTTTTTATAGCTACTAGCAATCTTTTTACTCTCCTTCCAGGATTAGGAGCGGTTAATATTGTTAGCGAAAGTGGTAAAACTGCTTTATTTCGCTCTGTTTTAGCTGATTACTCTATGGTTTTGGTATTAACTTTAATTACAGTTTTTTTGGCACAATTTTTGTTTATTCTTTATAATGGTTTATGGGCGTATTTGAAAAAATTTTTAAATTTTTCCTCACCTTTGGCTTTTGTGTTGGGACTGATGGATATTATTGGTGAATTAGCTAAAATTCTCTCCCTATCTTTTCGTCTTTTTGGCAATGTTTTTGCCGGTGAAGTTTTAATGGCGGTAATTACCGCTTTAGTGCCTTTTATTATTCCCTTTCCCTTTTTTGCGCTAACTCTTTTTTCTTCAGTTATTCAAGCTTTTGTGTTTTCAGTACTCTCAGCTGTATTTATTTCTAGCAGCATGGAGTCGGTTAGTAGTGGACAAAATGGTGACAGTAATAGTCAATTAAAAAGTAGTTAATAATTAATTACACATAGAAAGGTGGTTATGGAATTAACAGCAGGACTTAAATATTTGGGGGTGGGGCTTTGTATGGGCTTGGGCGCAATTGGGCCAGCAATTGGTGAAGGACTGGTGGGCGCAAAAGCTATGGAAGCGATTGGTCGCAATCCTGAAGCCGCCGATAAAATTAATTCCTTAGTGTTTGTGTTGATGGCAATTTGTGAATCCACTGGTATTTACTCTTTAGTCTTGGCATTAATTATGATTTTTGCCTAAATTGTTTATGCAATCGTTACTAAATTCTTTAGGATTAGACTACACCATTTTTTTTTCGCAGCTGGTAAACTTTATAATTCTGTATGTGTTGTTGAAAAAATTTGCTTTGGAAAAATTGTTGCGCTCAATTAATAAGCGTCAAGAAATGATTGCTGACGGAGTTCGTAATGCCCAAAATGCTAAACTGGTTTTAGTACAGGTCAAAACTCAACAAGAAGAAATTATTAGTGACGCTAGGGCTAAAGCACGCGAAATTTTAGCCCAAGCACGCCAAGATGCTAAACTGCAGACAGAAAAAATTACTGCGGCAGCTGGTGTTAAGGCTGAGCAATTACTTGCCGATGCTCATGAGCAAATTCAAACCGAAAAACAAAAAATGCTTTTAGAGGTTAAAAATGAATTAGCAGATATTATTGCCATTGGAGTGGCAAAGGTTGCCGATAAAAAAGTTGACTCCAGTGAAATTAGTCGTCACTATCTAAAAAATAACTTGCAGGCTTAAAATGGTAAAAACAAGAGTTACTGACTATACTACGGCTTTGGAGGAACTTTTGCAGGGTAAAAGCAAAAGCGAGAGGGCAGAAGTTTTTGCTCTTTTTCTGCAACTTTTGTGGCAGCGAGGGGAATTAACTCAAGTAAATAGTATTTTATCTCTTTTGCAGCAGCGACTTTTAGAGCGCGAGGGAACTTTACCGGTGGTGTTAACTGGCAAAGAGCAGGTACTAGCTGCAAAAGAGACTTTAACACCTGTAAAGCAGTTTTTACAAGCGCGTTTTCCTGGTAAAAAATTTGTTTATCAAGAAAACTTTAACTCTAATTGCAATGGAGTTATTTTGGAAGTTGCTGGAAGTCAATTTGATTTTTCCCTGCAAAAACAAATTAAAGAATTTAGAAATGAACTTATAAAAACATAAGAGAGGTAATTATGTCGGAAACCAATATTATTATTGAACAACTAAAAAAACAGGCTTTAAGTTTTAATAAAAAATTCAAAGAAGAAAAAATTGGCACGGTCACTGAGGTGAGTGATGGAGTGGTAAAAATTGCCGGTCTTGCTGAAGCCATGAGTGGAGAAATGGTGGAATTTGCTCACGGTGAGATTGGTTTAGTGCTCAATTTAGAAGATATTAGTGTGGGGGCGGTGGTGATTGGTTCCGATAAGTTAATCAAAGAAGGGCAAAAAGTTAAGCAAACTGGTAAAATTCTCTCTATTGGTGTTGGTGACGCTTTAATTGGGAGAGTGGTTAATCCTTTAGGACAACCTTTAGATGATTTGGGTCCAATTAAAACTACCGCTACTAATCCTTTGGAAAAAATTGCTCCTGGAGTGATTAGTAGAGAAAGTGTCCATCAACCGCTCCAAACTGGCATTAAAGCTATTGACGCCATGATTCCCATTGGTCGCGGACAGCGGGAGTTGATTATTGGTGATAGGCAAACTGGCAAAACTGCCATTGCTATTGATACCATTCTCAATCAAAAAGACCAAAACGTAATTTGTATTTACGTGAGTATTGGTCAGAAAGAAAGTAAAGTAGCGCGCTTGGTAGAGCAATTGCGTCAATCGGGTGCCTTAAAGTATACGGTGGTGGTAGTAGCAGGTGTGAGTGAGGCGGCTACTTATTCTTATTTGGCTCCTTATGCTGGGGCAGCCATTGGTGAATATTTTATGAGTCAGGGTAAAGATGCTTTAGTAATTTATGATGACCTATCTAAACATGCCGTAGCTTATCGACAAGTTTCACTGATTTTGCGCCGCCCTCCAGGACGTGAGGCTTATCCGGGAGATGTGTTTTATTTGCATTCGCGCTTGCTGGAGAGAGCTGCTAAACTCAATTCAGAATATGGTGGGGGTTCTTTAACGGCTTTGCCAATTATTGAAACTCAGGCAGGTGACAGCTCGGCTTATATTCCCACCAATGTTATTTCTATTACTGATGGACAAATTTATCTGGAAACAGATTTATTTTATCGAGGAATTCGTCCAGCTGTGAACGCTGGTCTTTCTGTGTCTCGGGTGGGTGGTAGCGCTCAAACGAAAGCAATGAAAAAAGTATCTGGAAGGCTGCGGGTGGATTTAGCTCAATTTAGAGAACTGGAGTCTTTTACTCAATTTGGTTCTGATTTGGATGAAAAAACCAAAGCCCAGATTGAGCGCGGCCGTCGAGCCACTGAGGTGCTTAAACAAAAGCAATCAAGTCCACTGGCAATGGCAGAGCAAGTAACCATCTTTTATGCTCTTAATCAGGGATATTTGGACGGGGTAAAAGTAGCTGATATTCAGTCTTGGCAAGAGAGTTGGCTGCATTTTTTGCATGAACAAGATAAAAAAGTTTTGCCTTTAATTACTCGGGAGAAAGACTTGAGTGAACAGGGAGAAAAGGCTTTAGAAGACGCTTTAAAAAAGCACGCCAAAATATTTGTGGCATAAAAAATATGGCAGGTTCAATTAAACACATTAAACGGCGCTTAAAATCAGTCTCGTCTACAGCCAAGCTGACTCGGGCAATGCAGATGATTGCTACTGTGAAAATGCGCCAAGCCGTGCAACAGTCGCGCCACGCTGTTCCTTTTGCCAATGAAACGGTAACTTTTTTAACTCGTTTTGCGCATTATATGACCCAAAATCCTATGAACCATCCTTATCTCAACCATCATCAGGAGGTGAAGAAAGTTTTGGGAGTAGTTTTTGCTGCTAATCGTGGTATGTGTGGCAGCTTTCACTCTTTATTGGAGAAAAAAATTGACCAAGTAGTCAGAGAACCAGCAAGAATTTTACATCACCCTTTTGACAGTAGTGCTTATGCTAAGGTTAAAGTTCCTCAGCTAGATTATGATTGGGTGGTGATTGGTAAAAAGGGTGAGCAGATTATTCGCCGTCTTGGTCATAGAGTGATTGCTTCTTTTACCAAGGTGAGCGATTCCATTACTGCCAGTGAATTAGATGCGCTGTTTAAAACTATCAAAGATGCTTTTGACACCCTAGAATACCAAAAAATAGTGATTTTTTATACAGAATATGTAAGCACCTTAAAGCAGGTGCCAATGTTGCGCCAACTTTTGCCTATTAGTCAAGAAGAAGTCAAAAGAATTGCCGACGACTGGAAGCTAAATTTACATACTTTTGAACCGCGTGACACCAATAAAACTAATTATTTAATTGAACCCAATCGACTTCAGTTAGTGGAGATGATTAGTCTCCTACTTTTGAAAATGACTCTTTATCATGCTTTGGTACAAACTAAAGCTTCGGTAGAAAGTGCACGGATGATGGCAATGAAAAATGCTACCGACGCAGCTAATGAAATGCACCAGGTGCTTAATTTAGTTTATAATCAATTGCGTCAGAGTAAAATTACCAGCGAGATTGCAGAAATTAGTGCCGGGCGAGCAGCCCTTGAATAAAGGAGATAAATTAAGGATTAAATATGACAAAAACAAACTGTGGTGAAATTACCCAAATTATCGGTCCTGTGGTGGACGTGCTGTTTCCCCTTGAAGAACTGCCAGCAATTTATGATGCTTTGGAATTAATTCGAGATGGAGAGAAATTGATTATGGAGGTGAGTGGTCATTTGGGTGGTGGTAGAGTGCGAGCGATTGCGATGGGGAGTACTGATGGTCTCAAACGAGGCATGCAGGTAAAAAACACCCTCAAACCTATTTGTGTGCCTGTGGGTAAAGAAAGTTTGGGGCGGATGTTTAATGTGGTAGGTGAACCCATTGATGGGGGTAAAAGTATTAGTGAAAAAAGCCCTCGTGAACCCATTCATCGTCAGGCACCTCCATTTGCTGCCCAAAAAAATAGTATTGAAATTTTTGAAACAGGTATTAAAGTGATTGATTTAATTTGTCCTTTTATCAAAGGTGGCAAAGTAGGTTTGTTTGGGGGTGCTGGAGTGGGCAAAACTGTTTTAATTCAGGAGTTGATTACCAATATTGCCCAAGAACATGGTGGCTATTCTGTTTTTGCTGGAGTTGGTGAGCGGACTAGAGAAGGAAATGATTTGTATCACGAGATGAGTGATACTGGAGTAATTAAAAAAACTGCCCTGGTTTTTGGACAAATGAATGAACCCCCAGGAGCTCGTTTGCGGGTAGCTTTGTCAGGATTAACCATGGCAGAGTATTTTCGGGATCAAGAAAAAAAAGATGTACTGCTTTTTATTGATAATATTTTCCGTTTTACTCAAGCTGGTAGTGAAGTTTCGGCTCTTTTGGGTCGCATTCCTTCGGCAGTAGGTTATCAGCCTACTCTAGCTGAAGAAATGGGTCGTCTGCAAGAGCGAATTACTTCTACCAAAGATGGTTCGGTGACTTCTGTTCAGGCGGTTTATGTGCCAGCTGACGATCTTACCGATCCTGCCCCGGCTACCACTTTTGCTCATCTTGATTCTACGGTAGTGTTAAGTCGGGCTTTAACAGAACTGGGTATTTATCCAGCAGTTGATCCTTTAGATTCAAGTTCCACCATTTTGTCTCCAGAAGTAGTAGGTAAAAAGCACTATCAAACTGCCAGAGAAGTACAAAGAATTTTACAGCGCTATAAAGATTTGCAAGATATCATTGCTATTTTAGGTATGGAAGAGCTTTCTGATGATGATAAGATTTTGGTGGCCCGAGCTCGTAAAGTGCAAAAGTTTCTCTCTCAGCCATTTTTTGTGGCGGAACAATTTACTGGCAATAAGGGTAAATACGTTAAAATTGGGGATACAGTGCGAGGCTTTGAGATGATTTTGTCTGGTGAATTAGATTATATCAATGAGCAAGATTTTTATCTTAAAGGCAGTATTGATGAGGTGATTGCTGTTGCTGGGATAGACAAACAAAAAACCAAAGCATGAAAAAATTTACTCTTAAAGTAATCACTCCCCAAAGAGTTATTTATGATGGTCAAGTGCGAGAAGTAGTTTTGCCCACCACAGCTGGTAATGTGGGTATTCTCGCCGATCATGTGCCCTATATGGCGCCGCTTAAGGCGGATGAGTTGGTTATTATTAAAGGAGATGAAAAAAAAGCCGACGAGCGAGAGAGTTTTGCGATTGATTTTGGTATTGCTGAATTTGTTGATAATCAGTTAACAATTTTGGTAGCTCAAGCAGCTATGCCTGATGAGATTGATTTAGATATTAGTCAAAAAGCCAAGCAAAGAGCTCAAGAATTAATGAAGGAAAAAGTTGGTGATCGTGAAGGTTATGCGGCGGCACAAGCACTTTTAAATCGTGAAATTGCTAAAATTAAAGTGGCTAATAAATACCGCTTAAAAAAACGTGTCTAGTAATTCCCCATCATTAGATTTGCCTTTAGCGGAATTGTTGCGGCCACAAAAATTAACCGATTTTGTGGGACAGTCGAGTTTGCTGGGTAAAAATTCACCGCTTAAAAAAGCTTTTACTACCGGTCAGCTTCACTCAATGATTTTTTGGGGACCACCGGGAGTGGGTAAAACTACTCTGGCTCGTTTATTAGCCCAAACTGGTGGACGTAATTTTTACGAACTTTCAGCGACCACAGCAGGCAAAGCACAGCTTCAAGAAATTATTGCTAAAGAAGCCAAATTAGTTAACAGTTTAGAGAATTTATTATGTGGGGCAGGAGTAATTTTTTTAGATGAAATTCATCGTTTTAATAAAGCACAACAAGATTATCTCCTGCCTTTGGTAGAAAGTGGCAAAATTATTTTAATTGGAGCTACCACTGAAAATCCTAGTTTTACTATTAATAATGCCTTGCTTTCGCGCTGTCGAGTGTATGTTTTTGCTCCTTTAGGAGAAAGCGCTCAAGCTGCTTTAATCAAAAAAGTTCTCGCTTGGTATCAGCAAAAAAAGCCTCAACTTAAAATTAGTCAATCAGCTGTTTCTTGGTTGATTAACTACGCTGCAGGTGATGCTCGGCGCTTGCTTAATATTATGCAGCAAACTTTTTTTGCCACTGCTAGTTTTAAGCTTAGTGCTCTTAAAGACAATGTGCAGCATTTAGGTAGATATGATCGCCAGGGCGAAGAACATTATAATTGTATTTCTGCTTTTATTAAATCAATGCGCGCTAGTGATCCTGATGCTACTTTATATTATCTGGCTCGCATGCTTGCAGCTGGAGAACAAGCTGAATTTATTGCCAGGAGAATGATTATTTTTGCTAGTGAAGATATTGGTTTGGCGGTACCTACCGCCATGGTAGTTGCCAATCAAACTTATCAAGCAGTTATTAATGTGGGTTTGCCCGAAGCGCAAATTAATTTGGCAGCCGGCGCGCTTTATTTAGCTTTATGTAAAAAATCACGCCGAGCTTATGAGGCTTATGTAGCCGCTCAAGCTGATGTTAATGCTTACCCGGATTTAGAAATTCCTTTATTTTTACGCAATGGGGTGAGTAAGTTAATGCGTCAAGTGGGTTATGCTAAAGGGTATAATTATTACAATCGAGAAAAAAAATCGTATTTGCCAACTAAATTAAAAGGCAGAAAATATTTACCAAAATCATAAGATGAAAAATTTTTTTACGGTTAACAACAAACGGGTGCACTTGCCTATTTTTTGTCCCGATGCCACTCGGGGGGTGGTGCGTTCACTCTCTCTTGATGATTTAACTACTTTAGGTGTGGCTGGGGTGATTGTTAATACTTGGCATTTGGGGCAATATCCAGGAGTGGCATTAATGCAGCACTTGGGCGGAATTAAAAAATTAATGAATTACCAGCAGTTGGTTATTTCTGATAGTGGTGGATTTCAGGTGTATTCACTTTTTCAACAGCAAGCTGACTTTGGCAAGATTACTGACGTTGGTTTGGTAACTTATACAGATAGTAAAAAGCAACATAAAATGCTTTTTACGCCTGAAGATAGTATCGCCATGCAATTTGCTTTAGGTAGCGATATTATGATTTGTTTGGATGATTTTACTCCTCCTGGTTGCCATGTGGGACGGGCTCAAACTAGTGTTCAGCGTACCATTGCTTGGGCTAAGCGCTGCAAATGCGAGTTTGAGCGTCAATTGCATCTTCGGGGTGATAAGCTTGCAGATAAGGCACACCGGCCACAACTTTTTGCGGTCATTCAGGGAGATAGACATTTAAAGTTGCGCCAATTTTGTGCTGAAAGCCTGCAAGAGATTGGCTTTGATGGTTACGGTCTTGGTGGTTTACCTTTTACCCCTGAGGGTAAGCTAGATGTGCCACTTTGTGAGTTTAATGCTCGTTTAACTAGTGACAATTTACCCCGTTATGCCATGGGCTTGGGTAAAGTTGCCGATATGATTGCTTTGTATCAGTTGGGTTACCAAATTTTTGATTGTGTTTTGCCTACTAGAGACGCCAGACATGGACGAGTTTATATTTTTAATCAGCAAAATTTAACTAATAAATATTTGCAGATTAAAAAAACTCTTTATCAAACTGACACTCGTCCACTTGATGAACATTGCTCTTGTGCTACTTGCCGGCAACATTCTCGCGCTTATTTACATCACTTGTATAAAATTGGTGAGAGTGCTTATGCACGTTTGGCGACTATTCATAATTTACATCAGTATTTGCAATTGATGAAGCTTTTGGGTAAACAAGCTTAATAGAGTACAATGAAGTCATGGAAATATTTTTGTTAGTGGGATTGGTAACTTTGGCGGTGCTGCTGACAGTTTGGAGTTATTTTTTTGTCAGTCGACAAAAAGATCAACAAACTGCAGTGGGTTTACTCAAGCAAGACTTGCAATCCCTTGAGCAAACGCTGCAGCAATTTGCTCAAGGATTAAGTCAGCGTCTAGATAGCTCTCAGGAGAGGGTTAATGCTTCACTGCGGAGTCAATTGGAAACGAGCAGCAAGCTAATTGCCGACGTGAGTGATAACTTAAGAAAGTTAAGTGAAACCAATAGTCAAGTGATTTCTATTGCCAGTGAACTTAAAGGGTTGCAAGCAGTCTTGGCAAATCCAAAACATCGGGGTGTTTTTGGGGAATTTCAGCTGGAGAACATTTTGCGCAATGTTTTGCCTCCAGGTGGATTTCAAATGCAATATCATTTTCGCAATGCTAGTATTGTGGACGCAGTGATTTTTTTAGATGGCAAAATTTTGCCAGTGGACGCTAAGTTCTCACTGGAGAATTATCAGCGCATTCTAACTGCTGCCAATAAACAAGAGAGCAAGCTTTATCAACAAAAACTGGTGGTAGATTTGAAAAAAAGAATTGAAGAAACCAGCAAATACATTTTACCAGCAGAAAACACCATGGAATTTGCCTTAATGTTTATTCCTTCTGAATCTTTATATTATGATCTTTTAGATGGTAAACTTGCTAGCGGCAGTAGTTTGCTAGAGTATGCTTTTGTGCAGCAAAAAGTTATTATTGTCTCCCCCACCACTTTTATGGCTTATTTGCAAACTATTGTTCAAGGTTTGCGAAGTTTGCAAATTGAAAAGCAAGCACGCGAAATTCAAACTAAGGTGCAACAGTTGGGTCAGCATTTAGACAAATTTGCCATTTATTTACACAAGCTGGGTAATGCTTTGGCAACCACAGTTAATCATTTCAATGCCGCTGGCAAACAGTTTGTTAGTATCGATCGTGATATTGTTAAAATCTCTGGTGGCAGCAGCAAGGCTGTCGCAGAGATTTTAGACAAACCGCAAAATTTACTAGATTAAGTTAAATCTTTAGTTTTAGGAAAATGAGGTAATTTATCACCAGACAATTTTTGTCCTAAAGATTCAATTTTGAATTTAGCTTTTTCAATTTGCTCTTGTAGCGAAATTGGCTTAAATCCACTCAGGCGCGATTTTTGATTGACTTGATTTTCTACCTGGGCAACAGTGTCTAGGGTAATTTTTTGACTACTGCTGGCAGTAGTTACATGTTGCTTCAGTTTACTTTCGTGGTTTTCTAAATTAGGACCTTGTGGTGGCATTTGTCGCTGAGCATTCATCCCATAACCCCAAGCATTAGTGGCGTTGGGAATATCGTGGATAATTTGCTGATACAGTTTGGCAAATGCTTTTTCTCCACTTAATTGTTGTCCCTCATTGGTAAAAATATTGTAATTGGCAATTAAGGTTTTTTCTAAAAAGCCATCCATCATTAAATTGGTAATTACCATGCCAGTTTTAGCTTTAAGGAGGAGAACTTGTTGCTGCATCGCATTAGCAAGCGCATGAGCCCCGCTGTCCATTTGATGTTTAATCACTAAAGCTGCCAACCAAGTGGAGCGGTCAGTGACGGGGATTTTTTCTAAGATAAAGCGGTAAGTAGCTGGAGAAATTGCTTTTTTAGCTTCTTTCACCATTAAATTGCGCTCAAGTTCCAAATAGGCAGTTGATTTCATTCCCCCACCATTTTTGGTAAAGGTCTCCATCAGTAACTTAGAAAACTTACCCAATTCTTGGCGTTCTTGCTCACTGATGCGACCTAAAAGTTCACCAGCACTAATGTGCCAATCTTGGCCAATAGTGATGCCATTGTTAGATTTAATTTGAATAATGGGAGAAATATTAATATTGCCTAAACTGATTTTAAGTTTGCTCAAAAGTTTGGCAGCTTCTTTTAAGACTGTTTGTCCCCCCTGCTTGAGCACTGTATCAAAAAAGAATTTTTTGATTGAATTAATTTTGCTGGTATTATTTTCCATGATTAATTTTCCTTTAAGCTTTCAGCTTGTTCATTATTAGCTAATTGACCGTAGCGGGTTTGGAACTCAATGATAGAGATAATATCGTTTAAGATAAAAATTGGCTGATTATTAACCATTTCTACTGCACCAAAATTATCAATGGTAACTTCTCTGCCATCAACACTTAAAACCACCTCTTTAGTGTTGCTGTCAATTACTTTGCCATCATCGGCAACTTCTTTATTAAATAGGGAAAGAATATAAGACTTGGTCTTATTGTCGGCGCTAAATTCGACATTGGTCATTATTGACTCCTTTCAAAAAATTAATTTTTGTTTTAGCAATTTTGTATATTTTTATACAATAAGATATATTATACACAGGATTAAATAGGTGTCAAGAATAAAATTATCGGCTTTATTTTTATGATGGAATTCCACATTTTATTCGGCATTTGTTAAGGCATAATAATCGCCATATTTACTGTAGTAGTAGTGACAGTTGTAAAAAATTATTTAACGTCCGGATATTTGTGTATGTATTTTTGTCTCTTTACTCAACTATATTTAAGTAAATTTGCTGCTAAATGCATCATATATCAAAAGTAGTATGAGTTTGATGATGGAGTGAATACACTACATTTCTGGAAAATAAGACTTCATAAGTTAGAACCACACTATGCATGCAAATATCAAACACCGATAGATTTTATTAACAAGTATTTTTTCCAAAAGTAGTGAACTTATACACTATTATGTCAGTTTTAGCATATAATGTACAAAAGTGCAGAGGTGACATCTTCATAGAGGTACCTATGGAATTTATGTTGACAAATTTATATTTAGCAGAGAGATTTTGAGGTAATTATGATCGCTAATGTGTGGACTGCATCTCCCATCGCCACAAAGCCAGCTGGTATCAGAAGTGGACAGTTTAATCAATCTGAAGTAAACACCGTTAAACCATTTTTGAAATGGGCAGGTGGAAAAAGTCAACTCCTTAAAGAAATTGCCCGGTATTATCCTTTTGCTGATGGTGAGATAACAAAATATGCCGAGCCATTTGTAGGCGGGGGTGCTGTTTTATTTGACATCATCAGCAAATATAATTTGCAAGCAGTTTACCTTAGCGACATTAATGCTGAACTTATTAATACTTATGGTATGATTCGTGATAACATTGATGGGTTAATTGCCAATCTTTATACTTTGCAAAATGATTTTATTCCATTAGATAAAGATAAGCGTCGAGGGTATTACCTGCAAAAACGTGAGCGCTTTAATGTTTTAAAAGTTAATGGCAATGAAAGTGCTAAGCTGGAAAAAGCAGCATTAATGATATTTCTTAACAAAACTTGTTTCAATGGTCTTTATCGTGTCAATAAAAAAGGATGTTTTAATGTTCCTATGGGAGCATATAAAAATCCGGTGATTTGTGATGAAAACAATTTAAGAGCAGCAGCAAAAAAACTCCAGCGAGTTAATATTGTGTGTGGGGATTACACAGAGTCAGCTAACTTTATTGATAAAAACACTTTTGTTTATTTTGATCCCCCATATAGACCGATTACCAATACAGCGAGTTTTACTGCATATACCAAAAATTCGTTTGATGATCTAGAGCAGATTGCCCTGGCTCAATTTGTTGTTGATATGCATAAAAAAGGAGCAAAGGTTGTAATTAGTAATTCCGACCCGAAAAATTCAAATACAGCAGATAATTTTTTTGATAACATCTATGCTGCTTTTAAAATCAGACGAATTGAGGCAGTAAGAATGATAAATTGTCACGGTGAATCAAGAGGTAAAATAAAAGAATTACTGATTTCTAATTTTTAAGGAGAATATGTATGGCACAGAGAGATTTTAATACTTGGCTATCTGGGTTTCGCGATAGTATTGCCGATTATAGTTATTACACCAATTTTGCCAAAGTTTATAGCAATGTTGACAGCATTAGGGTGGAATTGAATATATTAAATTCGCTAATTGGCTCTAAGAATATAGCCGGTGATTTTGAAAAATTAGTGCATAAATATCCCGAAATTTTGCGGTGCATACCCCTGCTTTTAGCAGTGAGAGCAAGTGAAATATATGCTATTGATAACGATGGCGAGCTAACATATAACTTCAAAAAGCCCAATCTTTCTATCAAACAATATAAAGTTTTTATGTATAAAACAGGACTTTTTGATTTAATGACAAACCATATCATCAATAATCTTGTTGACTATGTAACTGGAGTAGAAACAGGACTTGATTCCAACGGTCGCAAAAATCGTTGTGGTCATTTGATGGAAAATTTACTGGAAAATTTTATTAAAAAGGCAGGATTTGTTAAAAACACAACTTATTTTAAAGAAATGTATATTCACCAAATTACCAAAAAATGGCACATAGACTTGTCTGCTATTTCTAATCAAGGTAAGATGGAAAAACGCTTTGATTTTGTTGTTAAGACACCAAGAATGATTTATGGTGTGGAGACTAATTTTTATAGTGGTGGGGGTAGTAAACTCAATGAAACCGCTCGCAGTTATAAAACACTGGCTTTGGAAACTAATCAGATAGCTGGCTTTACATTTGTTTGGTTTACGGATGGTAAAGGTTGGATAGATGCCCGGAACAATCTTGAAAAAACTTTTGACGTGATGCAGCATATCTACAACATCAAAGATTTAGAAAATGGGGTAATTAGCGAGTGTTTTAAATAATGCAGCGGCAAATAACCAAATGGGAACCGGAAGATTTTACCCTTGAAATGACTACCCATTGGTCGTTTCCAAGTCGTGGAAACTGGGCAACTCATGATGCTAGATGGCGTGGTAATTGGTCGCCCTACATACCTAGGAATATTATTTTAAGGTATTCAAAAGAGGGCGATTTAGTACTTGATCAATTTGCCGGTGGTGGAACAACCCTGGTAGAAGCAAAACTTTTGAAGCGTAACATTATTGGCGTTGATGTTAATGACGCAGCTATTAACAGATGTAGGGAAAAAACTAATTTTACACATGAGGGGGCAAATGGTCGCGTTGATATTCACAAAGGTGACGCGAGAAACTTAGATTTTATTGCCAATGATAGTATTGATCTGATTTGTACTCATCCACCATATGCTAATATTATCAAATATAGTGATGGAATTGATAATGATTTGTCACAACTTAAGGTAGCAGATTTTCTTGAAGAAATGAGAAAGGTAGCTAGTGAAAGTTATCGGGTGTTAAAAAAGGACAAGTTCTGTGTAGTGCTTATGGGTGATACTAGGCAAAAGGGCTGTATGATCCCGATGTCTTTTGAGGTGATGAAAATATTTCAACATACCGGTTTTAAGCTCAAAGAACTAATTATTAAAGCGCAACACAACTGCAAGGCAACAGGTTATTGGCAAACAAAGAGTGTGAAATACAATTTTTTGTTAATTGCACACGAGTATCTGTTTGTATTTAGAAAGTAAGCAGTTTTAAAACAAAAAAAGCCTGTGAGCAAAAAATAGCTCACAGGCTAGGTAATTAAAAACATCCCTCTTGGCGTAACACTTCTAGCATTCTTAAACTATCTTTGGGAGTCAGCGAGTACAGCAAACACGCATCCGTGTGTGTTTCTCCCTTGTCTATTAACTTCCTCACCACTGCCCAATTAGCGGCACTAACTTGGTAAGTTTTAGTGCTCTGCCAAAAATTACTTTTATTCAAGTTGTCAGCCAACTGAGTATCATCGGCTTCTTGGTAGACAACTTTCATTTGCCCATCTGTGTACACCTTAAAAAACGCGGTTCCTTGAGGTGTACAAGCGCTCTCACCAGTGAACGCTTGGTTGGGGTTTTCCCGCTTAATAGCGGTTATCCCCAAAGCGTCCAGACGACGCTGAAACTCTTCGTGCCTAAAATAGGCATAACGGTTATCGATATGTCCACCGGAGAGACCAACTAGCCCATCCACCAAATCAAACTCTTTTTGGTACTGATGGGGTCCATCTTGATAGACTCGCACACTAGTGCAAATAATTTTGTCGGCTGTTAACTCTACCTCCCAGCCATTACCGCGATAAAATTTGCGATCCTGTGACAAGAAATTAAAATACCTATCCGCATAGGCGATAATCTCGCCGTTTTTAATTGTTAGCTTGGCTGTAGACATTTCATCCCCTCCATGCGTTCACCCGCCGGTTTGAGTTTCCGTCTTAAAGACTTAATCAGACGGTTTTATTTACTCAAGAATTTGAGTAAATAAAACCGTCTGATAGAGGTTGTTTTTAATTGTTAAAGATCCTTTTTCAAGGTAATAGTATCATATTGTAATTGATTATAAGATAATATGCAAGTTGTAATTTGCTGATACCTGAGTCTTATGGACTGGGACATTAAATTGTTTTGTAGATATTTGCGCCCAGCAATCATGCTTTTTTGTTATAATAAGTTTTATGAGTAAGAAATTTTTGCTGATTAGCAGCTACTATTTATTTTTTTTAGTGATTGCTTTTTGTAGTTATTTTTCTCTGCTTCATTTTTTCAAAAATGATATTTTTTATGATACCGATATCGCTCGCGATTTTTTGCTGTGGCAAGAAATGAGCGATAAACACAAATTAACTTTAATTGGTGGTAGAAGTAGTTTACCTGGACTTTTTCATGGTCCCCTATATTATTGGTTAGGATGGCCTTTTTTTCTCCTTGCTGGTGGTAATCCTTTAGGAGTGGCAGTTTTTTGGGCTGGCTCTTATGCGCTTTTTATTGGCAGTTTTTTTTACTTAGTTAAAAAGTTTTTCTCACCTCTTTTAAGCTTGGCAGCAACCGCTTTATTGATGACCTTAACTTGGACTATTCCTGCTGGTTTTACTCACACTACTTTAGCTAATTTTTTGTTTTTACCTTTTGTGGCGACACTCTCCTTATATTTTTACCATCAACAAGGAAAATTTTTAGGCTTAGCTATTCTTTTAGAAGGAGCAATTCTACAACTGCAAATGGCTTTTGGGGTGCCAATGCTACTGGTTTTAGGCAGTTACACTCTTTTTGCGATTATTAAAAACAAACGGTATGCACATTTGTGGTGGGGATTTTTATTATTATTGCCACTTAGCACCTACTTGCTTTTTGATTGTCGTCACCATTGGATGCAACTGCAAGCTGTTGGAGCTTATTTAGCTGCTCAAACTGGGGAAAGCTTTCCCGCTGATTATTTGCAGGCACGGTTGGTGGCAATTTTGGATTGTTTTGGTTTGATTAAGGGTTCTTTTGTTTGGCAAGCTAAAGCATGGGCAGTCATTGCTGTTATTGGTACTGGGACTATCTGGCGACTTTGGCGGCAAAAGACAAAAAAAATTACCCCCGCTCAGTTACTCCTCAATTTATGTTTGCTGAGTGTGATTGGTTTTTGGTTAGTGACCGCCTTTTATAAAACCAACATTTGGCCACTTTATTATCGAGCTTTACTGCCAGGGTTGGTATTGCTTGTTACCACTGCTCTTTTTACTCTTTTGCCAAAAAAATGGGCGATGCTGCTAATCACTTTGGTAGTGTTGAATAATTTTCGCGATGTTTTTGCAGCAGCTTCTTCTTATGCTCGAGCTAGTGCTACTACCGATGAGGTACATTGGCAATTTTATCGGCAAATGGTTAGTGATATTAATAAAGATAGTGCTGGTGAGAGTTATGGCTACTATATATTCACTCCAGATCAGTATGGTTATCAAGCTAAATATGCCTTGCAATATTTTGGCAAAAATTCCCCAGTATTAAGCTTTCCCTATCAAAAACGTCACCTAACTTATTTGCTGATTGCGCCTCATCAAGAAGGTGATGATGTGGGGGGCAATCCTCTTTTAGATGTGACTTCTTGGCGACGAGATCGGGTAAATATTAGCCGGACAGCAGACAGCAGCTGGTTTTATGCTGACAATCATCAATTAAGCTATACAGTGGAAAAATTTTTCTTAAATGATGATGAACTTGCTCAGCAAAGTGACCCAGATTTAATTGCGGGGTTAGAGTGCCGCTAGGGTTTGAAACTGCTTTATCTAACTCTTGGGTAAAGAGTTATTTTTGAGTATAATAGGGCTGATAGCGACAGTAGCTCAGCTGGATAGAGCATCTGCCTTCTAAGCAGAGGGTCGAGGGTTCAAGTCCCCCCTGTCGCACTCAGTTTAACAGTGAGAGAAATCAATTAAAAAAAATTTTACATGTGGAAAGTTTTACAAAAGTGTTTTCGCGAGATTGGTGGGGCAGTTTTTTTGGTGATTGTTTTAGCTATTGGTGAGGTTGCTTGGCAAATTGCCATTCCTTGGTACATGACAAATTTAATTGACTTGGGTTTGTCGGCACAAAATTTGTCAGTAGTTTATCATCAAGCTGGTATTTTAATTTTTTTAGTTTTTTTAGAGCTTAGTTGCGGCATTGGTGTGGCTTGGCTAAATGCTTATGTAACTAGCCGCTTTGCTTTTTTACTGCGGGAGCAACTTTATCAGCAAGTAACTCAATTTAGCTTTGCCAATTTATATAAATTTAGCACCGCTTCCCTGATTAATCGCCTTACTGGTGATGTGACTAATTTAGCTAATGCTCTCCAAGCACTAATACGCTTGGGAGTTCAAGGACCAGCTTTACTACTTTTAGCCATGATAGCCTCTTTTAATCTCAGTAGAGAAATTTCTTTAATGTTTTTAGCTATTATTCCTATAATTGCTCTATTTTCGGGACTGATTATTAAGACGGTTCTACCTTTGTTTAAGAAAGTTTTTGTTAAGTATGATGAACTTGACGCTAAAGTGCAAGAAAATATCAAAGGGATTAGAGTAGTCAAGTCTTTTAACCAACAGCAGCAGGAAATTGGTAATTTTAAAAAAATTTCTCAAGAAATATATCGCTATTATGCTCAAGGAGAAAGAGTGCTTGCTCTCAATACCCCTTTAATGCAACTTTGTATTTATGCCTGTATGCTACTGATTTCTTTTTTTGGCGCCAAGGCAATTGTTGCTAGCGGCAATCAAGCGGCAGTAGGTATGAGCACGGGAGCGCTCTCGGCGATGATAACTTATGCCATGCAAATTTTGCAAAGTTTAATGCTGTTATCAATGGTGTTTGTGGTAATTACTATTTCTCGCGCTGCTTTTAAGCGTGTTAGTGAAGTGCTACTTACTCAACCTAGTTTAACTGCGCCTGAAAATGGTTTAACTTGTCTGCCTCATAATGGCATAGAATTTAGTCAGGTTGATTTTTATTATCAGCACCAAACTGGGAAAAAAGTTTTAAGTCAAATTAGTTTTTGCCTTAATCCAGGGCAAACAGTGGGGATTGTGGGTGCTACCGGGTCGGGGAAAACTTCCCTAGTGCAATTAATTGCTCGTCTTTATGATCCTAGCAGTGGAGAGATTTTATTAGGTGGACAAAAGATAAACACTTATAAGTTGCCTACTTTGCGCTCCCAAATTGCCATGGTATTGCAAAAAGATCAATTATTTGCTGGTAGTGTCTTGGATAATTTGCGCTGGGGCAACCCTCAAGCTAGCGAGAGTGAAATTAAGCATTTGTGTCGTCTGCTGGCGGCGGATGAGTTTATTAGCACAATGCCGGCAGGCTATCGGAGTAAAATAGAACAAGCGGGGGCTAATCTTTCTGGAGGACAAAAACAGCGCTTGTATTTAGTACGGGCACTACTTAAAAAACCAGCGATTTTGATTTTGGATGACGCCATGAGTGCCTTGGATAACAAAACTTTATCTTTAGTCCAGAAAGGTTTAGTGCAATGTTTGCCAAAGGCGACTAAAATTATTATTACCCAGCGCCCTAGTTGCTTGCGTCAAGCAGATGTAATTTTAGTGCTGGAGAATGGTAAATTGGTGGCTGTTGGCACTCACCAACATCTACTTAAAGAGAGTAAAATCTATCGAGATATGGAGAAAAGTGAACATGCCAACGCCTAAACACTCTCAAGAAAAAATTGCTTATGGCAAAATAATTTATCGTTTGGGTACTTATTTGCGTGGCTATCGCTGGCAACTTTTATGGGTGGGAGTAGGTATTATAGTTAGCATTAGTGCCAGTAGTGCTAGTGCCATGTTTATGCGAGTTTTAATCGATGATTACATTCTCCCCTTAGCCGCTAGCAATCAACCTAATTTTTTGCCGCTTATTCAGATTTTATTATTTATGGGTAGTCTTTATTTATTGGGGGTAATTGCTGCTTGGCTTTACACTCGCTACATGGTAGTGCTAGCGCAGCAAATTTTGCAAAAAATTCGCAATCAAATGTTTGCTCACATGCAGTTTTTACCAGTTAAGTATTTTGACAAGCACTCTCATGGTGAAGTGATGAGTTTGTATACTAATGATACCGATGCTTTGAGTCAGGCAATTGCTCAATCACTAGCCTCTCTTTTTGCGGCTTTGCTTAAAATTGGGGTAATTCTTTTTTGCATGCTTTATTTAAGTGTCTATTTAACTCTTTTAGTGCTTTTACAAATGGGGTTGGCTTTTTTCCTCATGAAATATATTGCCGCTCACAGTGGAAAAAACTTTATCAAGCAACAACAAGCACTAGCAACTTTGAATGGTTTTTTAGAAGAGATGATTACTGGGATGGAAGTGATTAAAGTTTTTGGGCGTGAGGCAGTCAGCGCTGACAAAATGCAAGCCAAAAATTTAACTTGGCAAAAAATTAATCAGCGAGCTCATGGTTTTGCGCGGATGATGAACCCTGCGATGAGTGCTTTAGGAGATTTACAATATGTGCTGTTGGCAATTGTGGGCACCTATTTGGCAATTTTTAAGGTGCCCAATGTTTATTTTTGGGGCATTAATCATTTTAGCTTGGGCATGATGGTAGCTTTTTTAACTCTCTCTTATAATTTAACCGGACCGGTAATGCAAATTGCCTTTCAGTTTAACTCACTCGCAACTGCGGTAGCAGGAGCAAAGCGCATTTTTGCTTTTTTAGATACCAAAAAAGCTACCGATGACGGTCAAGTAGTTTTAGCTGGCAGTGCCAAAGGTTTTAGGCAACCGCTTTTTTGGCAAGTGCCTCAGGGCACTCTCAAACCTCAGCTAATTCCAGTTAAAGGAGAAATTGTTTTTCAAGAGGTTAATTTTTCTTATACTCAGGGAAAAAAGATTATTTCTCACTTAAACTTTACCGCTAAACCCGGACAAAAAATTGCTTTAGTAGGAGCCACTGGAGCGGGGAAAACTACCATTGCCAACTTAATTAATCGTTTTTATGAACTAGATAGTGGGGTAATTACTTATGATGGGATTGATATCAAACAAATTAAAAAAACTTGTTTGCACCATTGTCTAGGTACGGTTTTACAAGACACTCACTTGTTTACTTTAAGTGTACTAGAAAACATTCGCTATGGCAATCCTCAAGCCAGTGATCAAGACTGTTATCAAGCTGCCAAGCTTGCCAATGCAGACGGTTTTATTCGTCGTTTACCGCGGGGTTATCAAACTGTCCTCAAAACCGGTGGGAGTGATTTATCGGCAGGACAGCGGCAGCTGCTATCTATTGCCAGGGCAGCAGTGCTTAATCCTGCGGTGATGGTGCTTGACGAAGCTACCTCAGCAATTGATTTGCACACAGAAGCATTGGTGCAAGATGGCATGGATAAATTGATGGCTGGCAGAACTACTTTTGTGATTGCCCATCGCTTAGCTACAGTGCGTAATGCTGATGTGATTATGGTAATGGAGCATGGTAGAATTATTGAGTGCGGTTCTCATCGGCAATTAATGGCTCAACGGGGCAAGTATTATCGTCTTTATACAGGTAAACTACAATTAGCCTAATGATTGCTTGCCTGAGACAAAAAATGCTTGGGTGATAAAATAGGCTTGATTAAAATAGCGTCTGTAGCTCAGTGGATAGAGCACCTGTCTTCGGAACAGGGTGTCGGGGGTTCAAGTCCCTCCAGACGCACTTTGTTGACTGTTGGGTGAAACAGGTGTCAGAGAGTTAGCGGTGGGAGGAGTTGTGGCAGTGGGGTTAGAGGTAGAGGCACTTTGAGGGTTTTTTATTTGATTGTTGTTAGCAGTTAGAGTGAAAACTGGTTGAGCACTGCTTCTGGGAGGTTTTTCACCTGCTTTTTGAGCAATAGTAGGCATAGTAGTTGCTTGCCAGCTTTCAGCTTGCCTCTTTTTTTCCAAGTGAAAATAAACAAAAAGACGATACATCATTGCCATGGTGGTTAAAAGAAAACTTAATGCTAGGGCAGCAGAAATTGCATTAAAACTAAATTGACATAAAGCATAAATATCTGGTAAGGAAAAGTATTTAAGTGCGGGCTTACTGCTGTAATACCATTTAGCTCCAATCACACTAACTAGGAGTAAATTAAATAAATTAAGGAGAAAAAAACTCCCGGCGAAAATGGCGATTAGCCAACCTAATCGGTCGGAGCTGACTTTCTGCCACCAAGTAGTAAAATTGATACTAGCACTAAGTTTACTTTGCAGTAAATACCACAGGCAAAAGTGAATTACTCCAGATAAACTCACTGTCAAAACACAGTAAAGTAGTCGCAAAGCTAATTGTGCTTGTAAAAGTTGGCTAGCTGCTAAGGCGTCAGTAAAATTCATTTCAAAAAAAACCAAAAGCCCTCCTCACTCGCTCCTTGATAAATAGCTTGGGCAATCTTTAAGCTGCCGAAAGCGGGATTTTTTTTCAAGACAATTATTCTAGCATGAGGAAAAGATTTTTTCAGCAGTGGCAGGAATAAATCAGCTAAATTGCTAATAAATGAACCCGAAATAACTAAGTCTAATTTATAAGTGAGTTTAACTTTGCTAGCAGTTGTTTGTACATAAAGTAAAAGTTGGCTTAAACAATTGTTAATAATAACTTTTGCTAATTTGTCACCGGTACGCATTTGTTCAACCACAATTTTGCCTAAAGCAGCAATTTCACTTTTAGACAGTGAGGGATTATAAACAGCTTTCTTTAAGTCCCGCAAGTTTTTGGCGCCAAAATAATTTAAGACTCGCTGTGGTAAACTAGAGGCAATAGTGCGTCCATCTAAACTTGCGGCAGTAGCTCGCAAACACAGTCGACCAGCGTCATAGCCGCTGCCTTCGTCACTTAAAAGGTAATCTAGTCCACCCACACTGGCATAATGCTGCTTATTAATGGCAAAACAATTACTGCCAGTGCCAGCAATCAATACCATTGCTTGAGAGCTATCACTGCCAGAGCGCAAAGCTGCAATGGTATCGTTGAGCACCACTAATTTTTCTATTTGCCAAGTATTTAGAGTTTGACTTAAATGCTCTCTAGCACTTAAGCGCTCCTTGTTATTATCTAAACCGGCCAAAGCCATAACTAAGACTTTAATGGGAGCTGGGGGGACGTTTTGCAAAAGTTGGCGGACTCCTTCGCGTAAATTCAAGGCTGCCATGCCTAAACCAGTGGCAGTTAAATTAGATTGAGCGTAAGTCACTTGGCTTAGCACCTTGCCACTTAAATTAGCTAAGACAAATTTAGTTTTAGTTCCTCCACCATCAATGCCTACTAAGTATGGCTCCATCCACACCTTTCTTGTAGGTCGGCCAAGCAAATGCAAAATCGCCGGTATGCTTCTAGTGGGCTGTTATAAGCGCTAAAGTAGCTGTGCACATCACCGTCGGCAAAATATTTAGTACACATATAATAAAAGTGATCGCTGGTTTGCAGGCGACGCCAATCAGTTAAAAGCTGGGTGTCTTTTTTGGCGAGTATTTTTTGTTCTAAGGAATAAATATGTTTAAGGGTGTCTTCTTGTAAAGCATTGGAGCGCCAAGCAGATAAGTCTCTATTTTCGTCCGCCCAAGAAATCGGCGTATCAACATTGTAAACTGGCAGCGAGCGTAGCCAATTGCGCCGCTTGGTTTTACTTAAAAGCGGGACTAGTTCATCACTGGGAGTAATAAAATAAAGCTGTCGCTCTCCTGCACCTTTAGCAATCAGTTGAGTAAAAAAAGCAAAAATTCCTGTGCTTTCCCATTGATGTTCGCCAAAAGTTTCAAAGTCCATAAAAAGCCCAATGTTTTCTTGGGGGCTGTAGGTGTTAAGCCAAGAGAGATATTTTTCCGCAGTCAGTGGCCAGCTGGACCAAGATTTTTGGCTAAAGCGAAAAGCAATATCATCTGATAGACTCGCGTGTTTAAGGAGCAAAGGCAAGCTAGGGGTACTGTTAGAGCGATAAACGCTAGTTTTGGGTCGAGAGCATAAATATTTATCAACCGCTTCAGTAAGCATGCCGCTATAACCCAAATCAGCTACTTGTTGGGCAATTTGGTTGCTGTAAATCATTTCTGTGTTGCGAAACACCTGTGGTTGCACCCCAAATAATTTATCTAGCAAGGCTTCATATTGAATTACTTGTCGGGCAAATTCCACCGGTGAGTACAAACTAGCTAGGGAGTGATAATAATTTTCTCCTAAGACCTCTACTTGATTTTTCCGTTTTGCCAAACGGCGTAAAATTTTAATAATGTCTGGAGCCCACATTTGTGCTTGTTCTAAAAAAACTCCCGAAGTAGAAAAAGCAAACTTAAAATTAGGGTAAGTTTTGCTTAAAGAAGATAAAAGCTTGAGCATGGGGCGATAGGATTTGTCGGCTACTTTAAGAAACACTTCTTTGTTTTGATTGTAATTTTTTTGCCAAAAGTAACTATGGTGACTGCCTAAATCAAGCACAGAATAATCACACAAACGATACGGTTGGTGCAAAAGAAAATAAAAACAAACTTTAGGCATACTTAAGATACCCGAGTGCGACGTGATTTTTTGCGAGGTGATTTTTTCTTGTCAGTAACTTGGGTATAAATTTTTTCAATTTTTTTAGCTGCTTTTTTCCAGGTTGCTTGTGATAAACTGGCAATTTGCTGAGCAATTACTTGACGTCTGTAAGCTTTATCAGCTAAAAGATGTAAAATCTCTGCCGCCATGGCGTCAATGTCCCAAAAATCAAAGTTAGCACCACCCTTCATCACCTCCACCACTCCAGAAGTTTTAGAAGCAATCACTGGAGTACCGAGAATGGCAGCTTCGGTAGCTACTAGTCCAAATGGTTCGCTGACTGAAGGCATTACAAATACGTCTGCCCGTTTGAGAATGGCAGTTTGGGCGCCGCCGCGGACAAAACCTGAGAACAAAATATTGGTTGATAAACTTTTGCCGGCACTGCTAAAAAGTAGTTGTTCGTACATGTCTCCCATACCAGAAACAATAAATAAAGCGTCAGGGCGAGTGGCAATCACTTTGGCGGCTAACTGCAAAAAATAATCGGGACCTTTTTGCACTGTTAGGCGACCCATAAAAACTATCACTGGTCGCTGATAAGCAAAAGTTGTTTCCACTTGATTAATGTCTTGTAGTAGCGAAACCACGCCATTATGAACCACGTCAATTTTTTCGGGGTTGATAAAATATTTTTCACTCAACACTCTTTTGGTGTAATAACTCACAGCAATGATGCGGTCGGCAATTTGCATACCTTGTGCTTCACAACTGCCAATATAAGAGTGCAAATCACCTTGGAGTGAGCGGTCAAATTCGGTGGAGTGAATATGGGCAATATAAGGTTTGCCTAATTCTTGCTTAATTTTCATTGCGGCTGGCAGTGACATCCAATCGTGTGCATGAACTAGGTCAAAGTCATTCTTGTGTGCCATGGCAAAAGCAAGTACTTGCTTGGCATAAGCTTCTACTTGTTTTTCCATGGCACTAATTGGGCGAGGAGCAGTTTGGTGAGAGTGTTTTTTCCTAGCTGTTTGATAGGGGTTGAAAGGAGGGTATAAATTGTCACTGGCAGTTTGATTACAAGTAGCACAATTAATTAAAGGAAAGCAAAACGATGCTGAAGTTTGATAAGGTAAGGTAAAGCTCAAGTTAATGCCATCATCAGCAAGTGCTTGAGAGAGATTGGCACACGCCACCCCCAACCCACCGCTATTGTGAGGTGGTAATTCCCAACCAACCATTAGCACTCGAGGAGCTTTAGACACAAAATCATCATAACATTAAAAAAATAAAAATACAAGAGGTGTGTGGCTATATAAGTAGTAAAGGAAAAACTTAGAGGATATAACCTTGTTAATATTATAGGATAAATAGCCTAGTGACCTGATAACTTGGGCATAATTAGGGTTTTGATGATAAAATAAACTTGATAATGAAAAATACCCCCGAGTTTGTTCACTTACATTTGCACTCTGAGTTTTCTTTACTGGATGGTTTGTGTCGTTTTGCCCCCTTACTTGATAAAGCAGCTAGTTTAGGGCAAAAAGCAGTTGCTCTAACCGATCATGGTAATTTGCATGGTAGCTTAGCGTTTTATAACGCTGCTTTGTCACATCCGGCTGGAATTAAACCCATTATCGGCTGTGAGCTTTATGTGGCGGGTAAATCACGCTTTGATAAACAATCAATACCCGGGAGCGACCAATTTCATTTGGTAGTTTTAGCCAAAAATAACGCTGGTTATCGCAATTTAACTAAATTGGTTACCAAAGCTAATTTTGAAGGTTTCTCTTATAAACCGCGCATTGATGAAGAGTTGCTTTTTGCTCATTCCCAAGGACTAATTCTTTTATCTGGTTGCCTAAAAAGTCCGATTAATCAATTAATTATTAACCATAAACTCCCAGAAGCTTTAGCCAAAGCCAAAGCTTATCAGCAAGTTTTTGGCAAGGATTTTTATTTTGAATTGCAATCACATCCGAGTATTAAAGAGCAAGATTTAGTTAACAGACAATTAATTGCATGGGGGCGACAAGAAAATATTGAGTTAGTGGCCACCAATGATGTGCATTATTTAGAAGCTGATGACGCCCTAGCTCAAGACGCTTTAGTGGCAGTACAAACGCGTAAATTGCTGGCAGATAAAAATCGTTTTTCCATGATGAATAGTCCCGATTTCTTTTATCGCTCTCCCCAAGAAATGGCAGAACTTTTTACCGGTTACCCGGAAGCACTGGCAAATACAGTTAAAATTGCCCAACAGTGTGAATTACAAATTGAACGGGGTAAATTACATTTTCCTCATTTCCCCATTCCTGGGGGTGAAAGCAGTGAAAACTATTTTCGCCGTTTAACTATGGCAGGCTTAAAGAAAAAATATGGCACTTTAAGCGCCGAGTTAACTAAGCGAGCTAATTATGAAATGGAGGTGATTTGTCAAAAAGGTTATGCAAATTATTTTTTAATTACTCAAGATTTTGTTAATTGGGCTAAAACTCACGATATTGCTGTCGGTCCAGGGCGTGGTAGCGCTGCTGGTTCGGTAGTGAGCTACGGTTTGAATATTACCACCATTGACCCACTTTATCATAATTTACCTTTTGAGCGCTTTCTGAATCCGCAACGTCCCACTCCACCTGATATTGATATGGATTTTGCTGATAACAAAAGAGATCAAGTGCTTGCTTATGTGGCAGAAAAATATGGTAGTGATAAAGTGGCCCAAGTGATTACTTTTGGAAAAATGGAAGCGCGGGTGGCAGTGCGCGACATTGGGAGAGTTTTAGGTTTTCCTTACGAGGAGCCAGATAGAATTGCTAAATTAATTCCCAATGACCCAGGTAAAAAAATGTCGCTAAAAACTGCGGTAGCGCAAATTCCTGAGCTAGCTGCTTTTGCCAAGCAAAGTAAATACAAACAACTTTTTTCACTGGTAGCTAAAGTTGAGGGAATAGTGCGTCATCACAGTGTACATGCTGCAGCGGTGATTGTGGGTGATAAAGATTTAACTGAATATATTGCCATTCAAAAAGATAATAAAACCGGCAACACTATTACTCAAGTAGATATGCGGGTTTTAGATGTTAATATTGCCGATGATGCGATTGGGTTGCTTAAATTTGATTTTTTAGGTTTGCGCAATCTCTCTATTATTTCTCGAGCCATTCATTTAATTGCTAAATACAAGAATATTAAGCTAGATATTGCCAACATTCCTATTGATGACCAAGCCACTTTTGCTCTTTTGCAGCGAGGCGATACCATGGGTGTTTTTCAGTTGGAAAGTGCCGGCATGAGAAGGGTGGCAAAAAATTTACAACCTGACCAATTTAGTGATATTACCGCTTTGGTAGCTTTGTATCGTCCTGGACCAATGGACTTAATTCCCAAATTTATTGAAGGTAAACACAATAGCGATAAAATTCACTATTTACATCCGGATTTAGAGCCAATTTTGGGTCCAACTTATGGAGTTTTAGTTTATCAAGAGCAGGTGCTACAAATTGCTAATGTTTTAGCCGGCTATTCACTAGGAGAAGCTGATATTTTGCGCCGTGCTATTGGCAAAAAGAAAAAAGCGCTTTTAGATGAAAATCGGGATCGTTTTATTAGGCAAGCCATGGCTAAAGGTTATCAGAAAAAAGTTCTCCAAGAAATTTGGGGTTTTATTGAAGCCTTTGCTAATTATGGTTTTAATAAAGCTCACGCTGCTTCTTACGCCATGATTGCTTATCAAACTGCCTATCTTAAAGCTAATTATCCAGTGGAGTATATGGCAGCTTTAATTAGCATTGAGTCAGCTTCTACTTCAATGAAGCGAGATGAAAAAATTATGGTAGCCGTTGATAATTGTCGGCGGATGGGGATTAAAGTTTTGCCTCCTGACATTAATTTGTCGGGTAGGGATTTTGAAATTGAAAAAAAAGTCGACTCCTTGCAGGGTTTGGCAATTCGCTATGGTTTAACTGGGATTAAAGGAGTAGGAGAAGCCGCAATTGAACACATTTTGTCGGTGCGGCAAAAAGTAGGTAAATTCCACTCTTTCACTCATTTTATCAGTGAGACAGCCAAAACTAAAGTTAATAAAAAAACTCTCGAAGCACTAATTCAAGTGGGCGCCTTTGACCAATTTGCTAATCGGGCTACTTTGCTTAAAAATGCTGAACAAGTGCGCTCAATTGCGGGCAAACTTTCACAAGTTGAGGGACAAAATGATTTGTTTTCTCAGGTGGTTGCTATTGCTACCGATGACAATTTTCCCGTTTACGAAGAATATCCACAGGCAGAACTGCTTTCTTTTGAAAAGGAATTATTGGGGTTTTATTTAACTTCGCATCCACTGGCAAAAGCATTAGAGGCAGCCAAAAGCCAAGCAGGCAAAAAAATTGCTGATTTAGTTTTAGAAACCGATCAAGATAATACTTATTTATTTGGAGGATTGATTGCTGCCTTTAGACAAGTTACCACTAAAAAAGGTGATCTGATGGGGTTTGGACAGTTTGAAGATGGCACAGGCAGTAGTGAGTTTGTAGTTTTTCCCCAAACATATGCTAAGCATCAGTCGCTTTTTCAAGTTGATCAGGTGGTCTTGTTGCGGGCTAAAGTGCAGGAGCGTGAAGGTGAGATTAACTTAGTAGTGGAGCGAGTGGCGCGTCCCGATTTACAAAATTTATCTGAGAGCGAAAGCGCTAAATATAAAAAACTTTTTATTCCTCGTGGTACACCGCGGCATGTTTTGCAGCAAATTGGCGATTTACTTCGGGCTCATCCCGGTGAGGATCAAGTGCTGATTGCCATTTCTTCAGCAGCTGGCATAGAGAATAAAATTCTGCCCTATCCAGTTTCTTGGAGTGAACAATTAAGAGAGCAAATTAGTAAGTTATTAGAAGAAAATCATGTTTCTCACTCAACTTAAAAATTATCAAGAAAAAATTAATAAAGCTTTAGTTTTTTATTTACCCCGCGAACAAAGCCGAGTATTGCAAGCCGCCACTTATTCACTGCTTGCTCCTGGTAAGCGCCTGCGCCCCATTCTGCTACTGAGTTTTTACCAAGCCTTAGCAGCTAAAACACCATCAAGAGAGGTGACTAGAGTGGCAGTTTCCCTGGAATACGCACATACTTTTTCTTTAATTCACGATGATTTGCCAGGTATCGATAATGATAGTCTGCGTCGGGGTCAGCCAACTTGTCACACTAAATTTGACGAAGCTACGGCAATATTGGCCGGTGATTATTTATATGGTTATGCTTTGGAAAATTTAAGTAAAGCCAAATTACCGCCAGAACTTAGGGTCAACTTAATTAATGATTTAGCTGCAGGTATGCGCGGCGTTATCAACGGTGAAATGCTTGATATTTTAGGTGAGGGACAAAATTATGACCAAAAAATGCTCCAGCAAACTTTTGCCTTAAAAACTGCCAGCTTATTTCAAGCTGCCTTCATCATGGCCAGTCGTTTGGCTAATGATGATAGCCCCAAGACACTGCGCTTAGCTAATAGCTTGGGGGCTTATTTTGGTTTAGCTTTTCAAATTCAAGACGATATTTTGGGAGTAATTGGCAAGCAAGATAAATTAGGTAAATCGGTGGGTTTAGATGCCGCTGCAGATAAAAGCACTTGGGTCAAATTGCATGGTTTGCCGACAGCGCAAATTGATTGTCAGCATTTTTACTCTCTTGCCCGCCAAGAGCTAAAAAAACTCCCACTCTCAGCGAGTCGGGAGTTTTTAAGTGAGTTGTTTTTGTTTTTACAAAATCGCGACTACTAGGTGTTATCTTCTAAAGCGCTAATATTTACCCCCACTTTCCAGTTAACTTCAGGATGTTTTTTGAGTAGCGATGCTAAATTTTGTTTAATTTGCTCGTATTCCTTTTTAGTTTTTGCCTCATATTTAACAGTGATATAGGGACCATTTTGCGAAGCACGAATGGTGACCATGCTGGTTTTAGTATCTAAGCGCACCCCATCTAAATAATCATACTCACCTTGAGGATAAAGTTTTTGCAAATCTTTAGCTAAAGTGTTTTTAATAAAAGCAAATTTAATTTCGTCAGACAGACCGAGTTTAATTTCTGGACTGGTGACATATTTAGGCAAAGTAGCAATCGCTTGTCCTAGAGTCATTTTTTTCCGCTCTAAATAAGCGAGTAGGCGGACACTGGCATTAGCAGCGTCATCGTGACCAAAAAAGTTATCATTGAAAAAAATATGCCCAGAAAGCTCACCCCCAAAAGGACTATTGAGCTCTTTAATTTTAGCTTTAATAAATGAGTGTCCCGTAATCCACATCACTGGCTCGCCACCTCTCTTGAGAATGGTTTCTTTAACTGCTTTAGAACACAAATTATTGTAGACAATTTTTGCTCCTGGTTGACTATCCAGCACATCATCGGCAAATAAAGCTACTACTGCATCCATCCATAAGACATTACCATTTTCGTCCACCACTGCCATACGGTCACCATCGGTATCGTAAGCAAAGCCAATGTCGGCATTGTGTTTAAGCACCCCCTCACGCAGTCGCTCCAAAACTTCGCGCTCAGTGGGATCAGGCACTCCCAGAGGAAAATTGCCATCGAGTTGACAGTTTTGCTCAATCACGCTGCAGCCAGCTTGGTGGAGAATTTCTGGATAAAACAAACCAGAGGTAGTATTGCTGGCATCTATGACTACTTTCCATTTTTTCTCTAAATGAAAGTTTTTCAAAATGGTTTTTAGATAGGAGTCAAAGATGTCCACTTTTCTAGATTTTCCTAATTTTTTAGGGGTAGTAAATTTACCCGATAAACACAAATCGCGGAAGGCAATCACTTCTTCTGCAAGCATGGTTTCTGAATACCCAGTACCCAGTTTTAAGCCGTTGAATTCTCGGGGATTATGCGAGGCGGTAATCATGGCATAGCCTTTAGTTTTGAATTCATAGGCACTGTAGTAAACAATTTGTGAAAGTGAATAACCTAAATCATAGGTGTTAATTCCTCCTTCATTAAGACCGGCAATAAAAGCTTTTTTATAATCTTTGGAGGTGATTCTGTTGTCAGCTCCCACACTGCAATCGGTAATGCGCCGGACTGTGAGCCAAGTAGCATAAGCTCGGCCAAAGGTGTAGTAAACGTTGGGATTTAGCTCCTTATCCATTACCCCGCGAATGTCATAACCACGAAAAATATGTGTGGGAATTTTTTTGGTAATTTTATAACCCATATTCACCCTTCTGTTGCCTAAGTAAGTTTTGCCAGGCTAAATAGTGATAACTACCATTGATTATAACATAGGAAAATTAGCCTCAATTTTATTTTCATAGTTTAGTGGGG
>CAUUGB010000008.1:0-36285 GCA_963544615.1 uncultured bacterium
CGGCAGTGGTCAATTGGGTAACAGCACTCATACTAACAGTAATATTCCAGTGGAAGTATCATTTCCAGCAACTACTGTAACTATTAATCACCAACCTTGTACTCATGTAGCAGTTAATGAAGCTGGCACAGAGCTAACCTGCCAAGTGCCTGCGAGTGCTACTGCTGGCTCTTATGATGTGGTAGTGAGTAATGGTAGTGCTAGTGTTACTAGCACTCAAGGCTATACTTATGAAATTGCTTGTAATGTAGAAAATTGTGAAGTTTGCAATCCTGATAATGTTTGCCAAACCTGTGCTACCGGCTATTATCTAAAAGATAATCAATGCCTCTCCTGCTCTAGTCTCCCTCACTGTACTGCTTGTTCAGGTGAGAATACCTGTACTACCTGTGAGAGTGGTTATCAACTCAACTCTAGTAATCAGTGTGAACAGAAATGCCAAATTGCTAGTATTAATCCTGATGGTGGCCCTTTAGCTGGTGGTAATCAAATTACTATTGCTGGTAATGATTTACGCAGTGTCACTCAGCATTTTGTCACTTTTGCCAGTGGAGGTTATCACCACTGTGGTGTAGACACTGAGAGTAAAGTTTACTGTTTGGGATCAGGAGAGTATGGACAATTAGGCAATGGAGCTTCTGGGCAAAACATCAAGAGTATCACACCAGTGATGGTTGACACCAGCGGAGTTTTAGCGGGTAAAACTATTAGCAAAATTGCCGCTGGTCGCTTTTATACTTGTGTCCTTGATACAGCTGGTAAAGCTTATTGCTGGGGACGCAATGATTACGGTCAGTTGGGCACTGGCAATACCACCAACAGCAATATCCCGGTAGCAGTAAATACCAGCGGAGTGCTCTCTGGTAAAACCCTCACCCAAATTACCGCTGGCAACTATCACACTTGCGCTCTGGACACAGCTGGTAAGGCCTATTGTTGGGGAAACAATAGTAGCGGTCAGCTGGGCAATGGCAATAATACCAACAGCAATATCCCGGTAGCAGTTAATACTAATGGTGTATTATCCGGTAAAACTCTCAAGCAAATTGCTGCTGGGAGCTATTATGCTTGTGGTTTAGATACTGATTCTCAGGCCTATTGCTGGGGAAGTAATTCGCGTTGTCAATTTGGCAATGGTTATTGTGATGACTCAGGTTCTTCGCAACTGTTGCCTGTTTCAGCTATTACTGGTGGTGATCTTACAGGTAAAACTATTGCTTATATAATACCTTCAGCAACGAGTGTGTACCAGTGCACCCTTGATACTACTGGTGCAGTTTATTGTTGGGGTGATGATTATTTTCATAATATTCATGATGGTCTTGATAGATATATTAAGCTGCCTTTAGCAGTAGCTGTACAAGCTACCACTGTCGCTCTTAATGGTCAGCCTTGTACTAATACTACTGTTAATGTCGATGGTAGTTCTCTAACTTGTAAAGTACCAGCAGCAAGCAGCCCTGGGGCAGCCAATATTACCCTTAGACACTCTGCTTGTGAACTCAATCTCGCTAATGCCTATACTTACCGTTTAAAATGTGATATTAATAACTGTCAAAGCTGCAGCGCTCCAAATGTTTGCCAAACCTGTGCTACCGGCTATTATCTAAAAGATAATCAATGTCTCTCATGCTCCAGTCTCCCTCACTGTACTGCTTGCTCAGGTGAGAATACTTGCACTACCTGTGAGAGTGGTTACCATCTTAATGCTAGTAATCAATGTGAGCTGGATTGTGATGTCGATAATTGCCAAACATGCAGTGCTCCCAACACCTGCCAAACCTGTAAATCAGCTTACAACTTAACCAATTCCAATACCTGTATCCAATGTACCGGCGCTACGGTGTGGAACCCTACCACCAAAGTTTGTGACGATTGTCCTACTAACTGTGATAACTGTTCTGCCGGTGACACTTGCACCACTTGTAAAACTGGTTACCATCTTAATGCTAGTAATCAATGTGAGCTGGATTGTGATGTCGATAATTGCCAAACATGCAGTGCTCCCAACACCTGCCAAACCTGTAAAACCGGTTACTATCTTCACCCCACCAATCATAACTGTGTCACGGCTAATTTAAGCTTAACCATTAGTGGCGGGAGTAATCTTTGGCAAAAAGCTCCCACTAGTGCCACTATTACCGCCACTGCTACTAACCTACCTTTACTTAAAGGCTATTACCGCTTTAATCAACCCTATCTTAATGCCAACAGCTGCACTAGTGGGGAAAGCCTTGATATCAACAATTCCACCAGTCCCTATACTGCCACAGCTAATTTAGCTAATATTCCTTCAAGTGAAGGGATTCATACTCTTTATGCTTGTGCTCTGCAAGACACTAGTAATCTGTTTGCTAGTGCTAGTGCTAACTTCCTTTTGGATACCACGGCTTTAGTATGTCAATTTAATACTCCTCCTTTAGAAAATCATCCAGGTAAAGCTAGCTTTACTGCTACTTGTAGTGATCCTGGCTTCCCCAACAATGCTTCCGGTCCTTGTCCTAATACCACTCCTACTCCTCCAACTCCTGCTTGTCCTGGTAATTATCTTAATACCTACAGCTGTGAAACTAGCAATCAAACTGGCAGTACTTGTACTATTACTGTTTCTGACTATGCTGGCAACATTGCTACCTTTACTTCACCAGCTAATCCTTTTGTATTGCCTACCCCCACTCCCACACCAACTACCACTACGACGGCAACTCCTACACCAACACCAACAACTACCCCCACGGCTACTCCCACTCCTCAACCAACTCCAGCGCCTACTCCCACCTCTGCTCCCACTCCCGCACCTACTCCTACTCCCACTCCTCAACCAACTCCTACCCCTGCTCCTAATCCCAATCATCCCGCTCCAGCTAAACCCAAACAGTGTCACAGTAGCACTCCTAAAGCTCCTCGCCTGCTTAAAGCAGAAATGCTTAATCCCACTACTGCTAAACTTACCTTTGCTCCTGATAACAGTAGTGATAAGATTACTGCCTTTAACCTGAGTTATGGTTATCAAGGTTATCCCTATAGCTTTGGCACGCAAATAGCTGGAGATAAAAGAGAAGTAGTGGTAGAAAGCTTAACTGCTAATGCTAGCTTTAAGTTTAAGCTTTTAGCTATCAATGATTGTGCTCCTAGTGCTTGGTCTAATGAAGTCACCCTGACTTTAGTTTCTCCTCCCACCGCTAAGGTTATCAGCCAAGCTCACCAAGCTCAACAACAAACTGCTGCCTCTACTCCCTCTCCCACTTCCGCCTCTACTCCTACCCCAACTCCCTCTCCCACCTCTACCCCCACTACTGCCCTAGCTAGTCAAGCTCTCTCTTCTCCCTCTCCTACTACCTCTATTGCCTCTTTTAACCTCTCTTTCTCTTGGTGGTATCTGCTTTTTTTCCTCCTACCCTTAATTTATATTTTCTGCCTCTACTTTGGCAGTACCATTGCTGATGACCATACTCTTTTAGCTAACATTACCATTACTGCAGAAAAAGATGGCATTGCTTATGCTACTCGTACTAGTAATCGTTTTGGCTTCTTTACTAATTTCCATTTACCTGCTGGCGACTATCAATTAAAAATTAACCACCCCGCTTACCACTTTGCCAATCACCCTTATACTCTCCACTCCACTGGTAAATGGTGGCCACTGATTGCTCATTTGCAAGTAATTAGAGATGAGGCAGGGGAGGGGTAGCCTGTTGCTATTTAGGGTTGCTGGTGAGTTTTTTCTCAGGTAATAAGTTTATGTTTGCGGTTAACAAACTATTGCTATTCTGCATTGGCAATGATATAATGCCAGAGTTAGTCAAATCAGGGGAGTCACCTCAAGATTATCAAAGAGAGTATATGAAAAATTTTTTGGCAGTTTCTTTTTTAGTAATTTTATTTTTGTTTGCCCCGGTAGTGGTTAAGGCAGAGTTGGTTTTTGATGGTAAAGAATGTAATACTGATAGCTATGGGAATGTCACTTGCCGTGATAAATGGCACGATAGTGTTACTAATATTATTTCTTATACCAATGAAACAGTCACTAAATCTACCCAAACTACCACTCAGACGCCAATTTATAATGCTGGTTTACCTGGTTTTGTTTCCCCTTTAGCAGCCATACTGGTAGCTTTAGGTATGGTGAGTTTGGGGCTGAAAAAGAAATTTCGTCTGTAATTTACCAGCTGAGGCCTTTTTTTTTCTCCTTGTTTGTCTATAATAGCCATTGATGTCGACAAGTGATTTGATGGTTAAATTTTCTCTTGAGTTAGGGCGCTTGAATGCAGCGCAAAAACAGGCAGTAGCAGCTTTAGAGGGGCCGGTACTGGTGTTCGCTGGACCAGGTACGGGTAAAACTCAAGTGTTAACTTTGCGAATTGCTAATTTAATTGCTCAAGGTATGGCTCAGCCAGAAGAAATTTTGGCAATTACTTTTACTCATGCAGCCACCGTTAATATGCGGGAGCGTTTAGTGAAGATAATTGGACCCACTGCCCACCAAGTTAATTTTCACACTTTTCATGAATTATCAGCCCAGATTATCAGTGAGAGTATTGAGTATTTTCCTCTTCGTCAGGCACAAATGGCAGATGATTTACAACAACTCTTGTTGATGGAGGAGATAGTTGCCACGCTACCCCTGGTGGTTTTGCGTCCTGCGGGTAAAAAATTTTTTTATGTGCATGAGTTAATTAATGCTATTGGCAAACTTAAACAAGAAGCCATTACTCCTTTAGCTTATTATGCTTTAATGACCGCTTCAGTTAAAAAGCTGCAGCAAATGATAGCGCAAGAGCGCGATAAAAAAAGACCAGCTCGAGGAAAAATTGCCACTTGGCAAAAAAGTATCGACAAACAAAAAGAGCTGGCAATGGTTTTTGCTGCTTATCAACATACTCTAGTGAGGAGAGGTTACTATGATTATCACGACATGATTGCCATGGTGGTAGCGGCTTTGCGCCAATACCCAGATTTACTCGCCACCTATCAAGAGCGCTGGCAGTATTTTTTAGTTGATGAATATCAAGACACCAATAATGCTCAAGCTGAGCTGTTACATTTATTAGCCTCTTATTGGCAGGCGCCAAATTTGTTTGTGGTTGGTGATCCTCAGCAAGCAATTTATCGTTTTCAAGGTGCTAATTTAGAAAACTTTTTACTCTTTGCCAAGCAGTACCCGCAGGTAAAAGAAATTTCTTTAACTTGTGGCTATCGTTGTGGGCAAATTACCTATAATTTGGCTCATGAATTAATTTTGCAGCAAACTCAAAGTTCTTCTCGTACTGGTAGAGAAGTAGCTTTACAAGCCACTAGTAATTCTAGCGAGCCTTTAAGCATTGCTGGCTACTCTAATAGAGACGCAGAAATTTTAGCAGTTCTTAGTCAAGTGCAAGCTTTAGTAAAAACTGGAGTTGATTTGGACAAAATTGCGGTGATTTATCGGCGCAATAATGAAGAGGCTCGCTGGCGAGAATTAGCTGGGGCTGTCAATCTGGCTTTTCGTTCACAACAAAGTATCAATGTACTGGAGCAGCCAATTATTACTGCTGTGATTAATTTGTGGCAACTGTTGGCTAATTTAGCTAATCGCTATCTAGCAGAACAATATTTGTGGCAATATTTGTGGTTACCTTTAGAAAAGTTTTCTCAATTATGTTTGCTCAAACTGCAAGCTTTACTGAAAAAAAACCATCAATTTTTAATTGATTTGCTTTTAGCTGAAAAAACTCAAGGTTTAGCGCAGTTAGAGGATGGTTTGTCTGTTGAGTTTATTGCCCACTTAGTTGATTTAAGAAAAAAAATACTCCACTATCAGCGTTTAAGCCTAAACACAAGTATTAATTTGTGGTATCAAGAATTTTTAAGAGATTTCTTTTTTTTACCTTTGCCAGCTTTGTATCAGCAATTATTAAGTTTGCTGTCACTTTATCATTTTGAGCGCACTCTTTATGCTTGGCAGCGGGGTAAGCCTTTATTACTCAGTCAAGTGTTAGCAAATTTAGCCACCATGAGTGAACAGCAACAAGCTTTATGGATGCAGCCTTGGCAAAGTCAGGGTAAAGCTCTAACTTTAACTACCGCTCACAAAGCCAAGGGTTTGGAGTGGGATTATGTATTTATTACTGGAGTCAATAAAAACAATTGGGATAAATTAGCATCGCGCCAAATGCTGCCTTTGCCTGAGGGAATTTTAACTGCTCAAACTCTCACTTCGGCTAAAGATGATAATACGCGCTTACTTTACGTTGCTTTAACTCGGGGGAAAAAACGGGTGATGCTCAGCTATCATCTCTTTGATTTAGCCTTGTCAAATAGAGAAAAATCAGCTTCACTGTATGTAGATTTTTTACGTCAATTTCCCCCCAACCAAGTGAAAATTATCTCTCCTGCTCTGGCAACTGAGGAGCAGGTAATCAGTCAGCTGAATGTTTTGCTGACTCCAGCTCCAGGGCGCTCATTTACCAAGCAAGTGCGCGACTATTTTGCCACCAAAGTTAAAGAGTTAGTTATTTCTCCCACCATGCTTAATGACTACTTGGTAGACACCAATCGCTTTATTGAGCGCTATGTATTGGAAATTCCCGATTATAGCGTGAGTGTCCACAAAGAATTTGGCAACAGTTGTCATCAAGCTTTAGAAAAATTTGGCAAAAATTATTTAGCCACTGGTAAATTTGCTACCTCACCAGCATTGGTAGACTATTTTGTTGCTAGTTTTAATGGTCAAGATTTAAGTGAGAGAGAAAAAAATGATTATTTAGAAATTGGTCGCCAATCACTCACCGCTTATCATCAACAATATTTTGCCAGTGGCAGTGAGCAGATTTTATGTTGTGAAAAGCTTTTTGGTTGGGGAGGAAATTTATTAGTGTCTGGAGTGCCTGTTTGCGGTAAAATTGATCGCTTAGATGTGCTGGAGGCAAAAACTGGGATTTTGCGAGCAGTGGATTATAAAACTGGACGGGCTTTAAGTTCTAATAAAGTTTTAGCTGGCACAGCCATAGAGCTTTCGCCCCGCGAAAAAAAACTGCCAGTTTTTTTGCGCTCTAGTCTTAAAAGACAGTTATTGTTTTATAAATTATTGGTGGAGGCAGAAAAAAATTTCCCCTTTCGGGTTCAAAGTGGGGTGTTAGATTTTATTAAAAAAAGCTCTAGCAGTAAGCCATCACGAGTAGAAATTGCCTTGCTTGATGAAGAAGCAGCGGAGTTAGCTAAACTATTAAAGCAAGTTTGGCAAGAAATTATTAACTTAGATTTTTTGTCAGCTGCTACTTATTGAAACAACCGCGCTCGTCCTAATTGGTAATTAAGCTGACCACTTCTTTGCCCAATTATCTTTGCTTTAACTCCGGCGACAATTGCCATAGCTGGTACGTCTTTAGTCACTACCGCCCCTGCCGCCACCACTGCTCCTTTACCAATGCTGACTCCGGGTAAAATAATTGCTCTCGGGCCAATAAAGCAATAATCACCAATTACAACTGGCGCTTCAATAGCTTCCCAGTTGGGCGAGTTTAAGTTGTGTTCACTGGTCCAAATCATCACTTCACTGCCAATGTCAGTATGGGAACCTATTATAATTTTGCCACGAGAATGAGGTAATTGTCCACGCCCATCTAAGGTGACTTTTTCTCCCACAATGGTGTCGGTGCCAATCGTAATTCCCCGAGGATAATAAATTCTCGCTCCCATGTGAATTTTACTGTGCCCAGCTATTTTGACTCCCGCCAAACGGTACAGATTGCGTCTGATAATATGTGAGGGAATGTTCCCTACTACTCCCCATAAAAGACCGGTGATTAGCTCTAATTTCCAGGCACATAGGCGCCGGTAAATTTTGCCACCTAGTTGATTTTTTTTCTCAGCCATTTTTATATTATATAACACCTGTGTTATAATAGTAACATTATTAGTTAGTGGAGGTCTTGAGTATTTTCAAGAGCCAAGAAAAATTTTGTTGGTTCTTGTTGGATTCTTAAAGATCTCCTTAAAGGAAAGGTATTGCCAAAATAAAGGTCACCATCTTTAGTGACTGTTTTTTGGTAAAAAAAATTATGTATCCTAATTATCAACATCAAGCTGATGAGCAAATTCGCGTTGGAGACAAAGTTGTCCATATTAATTTAGGTAAATTTGGTGAGCAAACTAGCGCTGATGTGCTAGCTCGCTGCGGTGATAGTGTGGTTAATTGCACGCTCACTATGGGTGGTGAAAGCAATTTGGGTTATTTCCCCTTGTCAGTTGAGTTTGTAGAAAAGCTTTATGCCGGTGGCATTATTAAAGGTTCGCGTTGGGTCAAGCGTGATGGTCGCCCCTCTGATGCTTCTGTTTTGAAATCACGGGTGATTGATCGCTCTATTCGCCCTCTTTTCCCTAAAGATTTTATGCGTGAAGTGCAACTGGTCAATACAGTTTTTTCCTATGATAAAGTTAATCCCGACGACATGATTGGGATGTTAGCGGCTGGGGTGGCTTTAGCCGTGGGAGATATTCCTTTTAATGGCCCAATCGCTGGAATTCGGGTTGCCTATTTGCCAGCAGATGATAAGTTTATTATCAATCCTACTATCCAAGAGCAAGAGCAATCGCAACTGGATTTAATTGTTTCTGGCGGTTTGCACTCGATTGTGATGGTGGAGGCAGGAGCAGCTGAAGTACCAGAAGAAATTATGCTGCGAGCTTTGCAAACAGCACAAAATGAATTAACTAGTATTTGTGAGCAAATTGAAAAGATAGCCGCCAAGTATAAAAAACCCACCGTAGCTTTTGCAGATAAATCGGCACAAAAACAAGCTAAACGAGAATTACTTTTGCCTTTTTTGCAAAAATTGCCTTTAGCCGAAGTAATTGCCCAAGAAGCTCAGCTGCAAGAAGTAGATTTAAGTAGCCAGTTTGAGGAAATTTTATCTCAGGAAGAAGTAGCGGCTGCAGAAATTAGTAGTAGCGATCTTAAAGAAATTTGGCATGATTTGCAGGCGGAAAAAATTCGGGCTGATATTTTGCAGCGTGGTGTTCGCGCCGATGGCCGCACTCCCACTGAAATTAGACCTATTAGTTGTGAGGTAGATTTATTCCCTCGCACTCATGGTAGTGCCATGTTTAAGCGGGGAGCCACTCAGGCAGTGACAGTTACTACTCTGGGTTCTCCTTCTTTAGGACAAATGATTGAGGATATGGGTGGTGAAGACGTGCGCCATTACATGCACTTTTACATCATGCCACCATATGCTTCTGGTGAAACTGGTAGAATTGGCTTTCCCAAGCGCCGCGAGGTGGGGCACGGAGCTTTAGCAGAGCGTGCTTTGTTGCCAGTTATTCCCGATCAAGAGGATTTCCCTTACACTATTCATGTAGTTTCAGAAATCTTAAGTTCTAATGGCAGCACTTCGCAGGCCAGCGTGTGCGGGAGTACCCTCTCACTGATGGCAGCCGGGGTGCCAATTAAGCGCCCTGTGGCAGGGATTGCTATGGGTTTGATTACTGATGGCGATAAATATCAAGTGCTCTCCGATATTAAAGACGTAGAGGATCATTGTGGTGATATGGATTTTAAGGTAGCTGGCACTCAGTATGGTATTACTGCCTTGCAAATGGATATTAAAATCAGTGGGATTAGCTTGGAGATTTTAACTAAAGCGCTCGAGCAAGCTCGCGTAGGCCGTCTAGAGATTTTAGATAAAATGTTGGCTGTATTGCCTGAGCCTAGAGCACAGTTATCGCCTTATGCTCCCAAAATTGTTCAGCTGACCATTAGTGCCGATAGAATTGGTGAGCTGATTGGACCTGGGGGTAAAAATATTAAGCGCCTGATTGAGTTGTCCGGTGCTGATATTGATGTAGAAGAGAATGAAGACAAAGGCATTGGGGAAATTAATATCAGCTCCAGTGACAGTAGCGCAATTGATAAGGCTCGAGAAATGATTACCTCAATGATGAAAGAAGATGTGGTTGGGGATGAGTATGATGGTGAGGTGGTGCGAATTGAAAACTATGGTGCTTTTGTGAAATATGGTTTCGGCAAAGAGGGCTTAGTCCATGTTTCTGCGATGTCAACTGAGTATTTAGATGATCCCCATAAGTTGGTGCAGTTGGGAGACACGGTACATGTGCGCATTAGTGAGATTCAAGCTGATGGTAAAGTTAAGTTGTCAATGCTCAGCCGAGAGCAAGAGGAGCAAAGCCGGGGTAATCGCGCCAATCGCCCCGAGTTTAGAGGTGGTAGACGTTTTGATTCCAATCGAGGCAGCCGAAGTAATTTTAAGCCACGTCGAGGCAGCTTTGGTTCTAGCCGTGGTCCTAGAAGTGCCAATTAATTGTTGATGAGGTAAGATAAATAAAAACCCGCTGCAGGCGGGTTTTTTTGTGGAGATGAAGGGATTGAACCCTTGTCTGTAAAGCAAACTATTCTCACCCTCTACCACAACTAGTTAACTTTTATAGATGAGTATGTAGCGAGTTAACCAACTGTCATACCCCTTGAGGTGAAAATAAACTGCATTTAAGCTCACCACCCTTAAAGCAGTGATTGACTCAGTTTTCGCCTGAGCTAAGCCATCAATCGCAACTTTGGCTCAAACGCCAATTAAGCTACCAAAGCGTAGTTAACTGGAGCGATTGCATTTGCCAAGGCACCAGCGGTGTCCAAGATTTTGCTTTTCGCTTTGCTGACGAATTTATCGGCAGTTAATGTTTGAGAAAATTTTACGTTGTTTCTCTAAACGTTGTGGCCAGAAAAAATGTTTGTTTACGTCAAAACTCACATCCCCAGTTAAAGAACTTGAGGTTGATTATATCACAGTTTAATTTTTAGTCATTCCTGGTAATTGGAGAATTTGCATCCCAATGATTTGTAGCAGGGTGACCGAAAAAACTAAAAATAGCAAGGCGACAATGGCATTGATAATTCTACTGCGAGCTTTTTCTACCGCACCGGGATTACCACTGGAAGTAATTAAACCAAAAGCACCCATTAAAATTTGGATTAAAATAAAAATTCCTCCAAATCCTAAAGCAATTCTAAACACCTGCTGTGCTGCTTTCTCTGGTTTGGTGCTAAGACAACCTATCGCTGTCCACATTCCTTCGGGGGGATCACCTTGCATGCATTGCCTGCATACGCCTGCTGCTTTGCCAGCAGAATCGCAAATTTTTTTTGCTCCTGGAGCAGGACCAGGATTAGGACCTGGATTGGGACCAGAATTTGGCAGAGGACTAAGAGGTTGAGGTTGAGCCAAAGCATTTTGTGGGCAGCATAAAGCTATGCCAAAAGCACCCACCAAAGCAATTAAAACAAAGCGCCGCCATTTAAAGTGCATCATCTCATTATATCTCAACTTCCTCAAAAAGGGAGCAACTGTTTTGATAAATTTGCTCTAAATCTGCTCCTAAGCTGGCCGCTAGCTTACCGGTGTGAGCTAAAAAAGCTGGTTGACAAATTTGTCCTCGCATGGGTTCAGGGCTTAAAAAAGGAGCGTCGGTTTCCAAAAGTAATTTTTCTGCTGGCACTTGGGAAAACAATTCCCGCAGCGCGGGAGCGTTTTTGAAAGTGAGATTACCGGCAAAACTAATGTATGAGTGTGGCATGGCTAAAACTTGCTGTAAATACCACTTTTCTCCCGAAAAGCAATGCCAAATTAATTTGGCATTAGGTACCAGTGAGTTGATTTGCTGGCAAGTGAGCTGATAGGCATTATCACTTTGTTGCCGACAGTTACTGTCGCGCACATGCAACACAATTGGGAGTGCTAATTCTTGAGCGAGGTGCAATTGTAGTTTTAAAAGTTTTATTTGCCTCTCAAGTAGATGAGGAAAAATGGGACTGCTTTTGTCAATTTGGAAAAAATCTAAACCACACTCACCAATAGCACTTAAAATGGGGCGATTTTTTTTCACTAATTCGCTCCACTGATAACAAATTTTGCCTAATTCACTCTCGCTGATAAGTTGGTTGTTTTGATAAACAATATTTGGGTGCAACCCTAAACTCAAGAGAAAAAAATTTGCCGCAGCTTTTTTGAGTTGAATGGCATTGCGGCAGGTTTTAAGATCAGTCCCAACTACTAAGGTGTGGGTGATTGCTGCCGCTTGAGCTTGGCTTTGGTAAGCTTGCCAATTAGTATATAAGGGTGCTAAATTATAGTGAGCGTGAGTGTCAAAAAGTGGCATTTTATTTTAAGCGAGGGAAAAGTGGTTTTAAGGGAGTAATTTTGCCGCTTTGAAAGTGACTCCTTAAAGTGGCTGCAGTATCGGGGGCATAAATTTGCAAATCAGTACAAATTTGACTAAAAGCTGCCAAAAGTGGTAGCAAGACGGCCTTTTTAGCTGCCAATTGAGTGATGAGCCATGGTTTTTGTTGACTTAAAGTTTGGTCTAGCTGGGCAATTTTGTTGACAATAGTTTGCCAGCCACCGTTAGTTTGATAATTATTTAAAGCTTCTTGAAGTTCTATTGAGAAAGTTTTGCTCTTAGCATAATCACTGCCAGAGCAATTAGCGTCACTAGCTAATTTGGCTAACCGACTGGAGAGATTACCTAAACCATTCACCAGCAAGGCAGTATAAGTTTTATCTAGTCTTTGTGCGGTAATGTCCACGTCATCACTAAAAGTTGGCAAGCTGGCAATGATACATCTGCTGGCGTCTTTACCATAGCGATTAACCAAATCTTGAGGGGCAATCACATTACCCACACTTTTGCTCATTTTTTCGCCATCTACAGTAATAAAGCCATTCACTAAAATTTGCTTGGATAAAGGTATCCCAGCGGACAGCAGCATCGCTTGCCACATGGCAGCTTGTTGGCGCAGATTATCTTTGCCACAAATTTGTACCCCTGGCCAAAAATTTTCCCATGGTTGTTGGGGCTCTGGCCAGTTGAGAGTGGATAGGTAGCTGACTAAAGCGTCAAACCATACGTACATTACTTGAGTAGGGTCATCGGGTACGGCTACTCCCCAAGGCATTTTTGCTTTAACTCGGCTAATGCTAAAGTCTTGCAGACCCGCACGAACAAAACTAATTAGCTCTTTCATTTTGCCCTTGCCAATGACAAAATGAGGATGGCTTTGATAATGCGCTAAAAGCGCAGGAGCATATTTGCTAAAGCGAAAAAAATAATTATCTTCTTGGCGCAGCTCTAATTCTTGCTGGGGATGCAGAGGACAGCGTCCGTTGACTAATTCGGAGTCAGTTTTTTCCAGTTCACAACCCACGCAGTATTTGGTGGTATATTTTTTTTTGTAAATATCCCCCTTAGCTAAACAACGCCGCCACATGTGTTGAGCCGCACTCAAATGCTTGGTGTCACTGGTGCGAATAAAATTATCGACTTTAAGTCCCAAGAGACTGATAAGTTGGCGAAAGGGTTTAACAGCTTGATTGGTGTATGCTTGGGGAGTCAGACTGAGGCTTAAAGCCTTTTGATAAATTTTTTGCCCATGCTCATCGGTGCCAGTATTAAAAATTACGCTTTTACCCATGCCCCGCTGATAGCGGCAAATAAAATCTCCAGTTAAAATTTCCCAAGCAAAACCTAAATGAGGCGTGGCATTCACATAAGGCAGGGTGGTAGTAAAATAAAAATCCGACACCCACTTATTATACTTTATTTTTTAATAAAGCCGCTCATTATAATCAGTCATCATTCTGCGAGCATCATAACGGCGTGAGGCTTTAATGGCCGCGCGCATTTTTTTTATCCATCCTGGAGGAATACCTTGAGGATTTCTGGCATAGAATAAGGGTAAAATTTCTTGGTTCATTAAATGAAAAAAACTCTCTCCAGTTTGCGGATAAGCCAGTGGCCAGCCAATTTCGTTTTTACTCCAATCTATTTCTGCTGCCCAACCGTCAACTGTAGTTAATTGTAACACACCATTGGCAATGCCTTTCATGCCACTGGTGCCACTCGCTTCTTGACCGACTTTGGGGGTGTTAAGCCACACATCACTGCCTCGGGTGAGCGCGGCACCAAGTTCCATATTATAATTGGGCACAAATAAAGCGTGATGACGCAGTTCGCGCGACATATAACCAATTAATTCGCGAATCATTCTTTTGGCAGCTTGATCAAAAATATGAGCTTTACCAGCCACAATTAATTGTACTGGTCTGGCAGTGGAGAGTAAAATTTTTTGCAATTGTTCAATGTCTTGAAAAATTACCTCTGGCTGTTTATAGGTAACAAATCTCCTTGCCCAAGTAATCACCAAAGCGTCTTGATTATAATTAAAACCTGTCCGCTCATAAATGAGTTTTTGGGTGACTTTTTTGTTTTCTTGATGATAGCGCCACAAATCTTCGTCGGTTAAATCAGCTTCTTGAAATCTAGCGTCTACCCAAGTGGGAAAGTGAATGCCGTTGGTGACATTCACCCAGTTATAACGGGGCCAGTTTTTGCGACAAACTTGAAAATGAGGTTCACTCACACTAGAAGCCTTGCGACAAGTGTTGAGGGCAAATTGGGTTACATCAAAACGATGGTTGCTATCAGTGCCACTGGCGAGCAGTTTTTCTACATCAAGCCCCATTTTACTCGCATAATATTTGCAGTAAGCTTTCATTAAATCTAAATCATAAGTTTGATTGCCGGCTTTAACTACAGTATGATTGGTATAAACAATACTCTCTTTAGCTCGTTTGCTCGCTTCTCTAAAAGAAAGACTAGCTAATTCCATATATTGGCGAATGAGTTGCCAATACAAAAAACTGGGTCGCCCCTCATTAACATGATAAAGCTCGGGAGTGATGCCTAAAGCGTGCAAAGCTTTAACACCCCCAATGCCCAAAATTAATTGTTGTTTGATGATTTCTTCTTGGGTACCAGCATAAATTGCCCAAGCGAGGCGTCTTTCGTGGGAATGGTTCATCAGATTGTCAGGATCTAAGAGAATTAAATCTACACTCTCGCCAATCTTTTTTTTCCACAGTTGTAGCCAGACATCAACCTGAGTTAAATGTACTTTCACAAACATCGGTTCCCCATTGCTGTCACGCATTAACTCTAAGCCAAAATCATCGGGGTGAAAATTAATGTTTTCCTCTAATTGTTGTCCGTCTGGAGAGATAATTTGTTTGGCTTCTTCTCCTTTGTAAAGTAAACCAATCCCTATCATGTTAATGCCTAAATCGGCTGCTTCTTTAAGAATGTCGCCAGCTAAAACTCCTAGTCCTCCAGCATAAATGGGCATGCCCGATTCAATGGCAAATTCAGCGCTAAAATATGCCACCGGTTTTTCTTTGGTAAATAATTTCATACTGCCATTGTAGAGGAAATTAAAAACAGCGTCAATGCTGTGTATCAGCTCTGAATACGCTCACTGAATAAGTTCTGAATAAGTTCACATACATTTGGGAAAATATACGCTATAATAACAAAGGTAATTGAGTATTTTAGAAAGTTAATTTATGTCACCACGCGATGAAACTCCCAGAGTTAGTTTACCTTTGTTAGGAGATAAGTTTCCCCAAATGGAAGTGATGTCTACTCACGGCACACTCAATCTTCCTCATGATTATGCTGGAAGTTGGTGGGTGTTTTTTTCTCATCCGGCAGATTTTACCCCAGTGTGTACCACTGAATTTGTTTCTTTTCAAAAGCATTTAGCACAGTTTAGCCAACTTAATACTAAGCTAGTTGGTTTTAGTGTTGATCAAGTGTTTTCTCACTTAAAATGGATTGAGTGGATTAAAGAAAAATTTCAGGTAGAAATTGGGTTTCCGATTGTGGCGGATACGGGAGCAGTGGCAGATAAATTGGGTTTAATTCATCCTGGCAAGGGCACCAACACTGTGAGAGCAGTTTTTGTGGTAGATGATAAGGGGGTAGTGCGGACTATTTTGTATTATCCTCAAGAATTGGGGAGAAACATAGCTGAGATTGTGCGGATTGTCAAAGCTTTGCAAATTGCCGATGCTAAGCAGGTGGCCATGCCAGCTAATTGGCCAGAAAATGAATTATTTGCTGATGAAGTGATTGTGCCGCCAGCCAATACTCAAGAATTGCAACAGCAGCGCCTCGCTCAAGCTAAAAGTGGCGAAATTACTTGTGTTGATTGGTGGTTGTGTCACAAAAAGCTCCGCTAAGCTAAAAGAAAAAATTTTTTTATTTCCCCAAGTTTAACTTGGGGATTTTTATGGAGCAAAAAAGCGATAGCGCAGTTTCATGAGATAAAACTGCCACCAGTAATAAAGGTTAAAACCACATTTTTGGGTTTGACAGTCTTTGATAAAATTAATGGTATGCTGGTTGATAATTTGCTCATCTAAATAAACAGTCACTTTAACTTTTTGAGCCTTACTGCTGGCAAAATCAACGATTAAATATTCGCCACTTTGTTCACTAATAGTGGTGGTTAATTCCGGGTTAGTGGTGATGCTTAAGTTGCTAGGTTTCACCGGAAAGCGATTGTTATTGAGAGGATAAATTACTAGGCGTGCGGGTTGTAAAGCGGCAAAAACTTTGTCTGCATGATAGTATAATAGCGTGGCAGGCGCTTTAGCAGCTTGATATTTTACCTCTGGTAACAGTAGTGATGAATATTGCTGTTGTGCTAATGCTAATTGAGCTTCGCGCTGCTGTGGAGTAAAAATATAATTGCCAACTTCATTTTTGTTCATGGTTATACCAGGTAATAAATGTTCATAAGTAAATGGTTGGCCAAATTGTTGGGGCAGCGTATTAGTTTGCCAATGGTGGGGATAAAAACTAAAGCTAATTTGTTGCTGCTTATTATTTTGGTAACTAAGGTTAATTTGGGCAGCATGAGTTGATTCAATCACTAAAGTGCCCGCTTTAATTGCTGGGAATTTTAATCCATTAGTTATGCCTGGTTTTTTTTCTCCTGTGGTGGATTTTAATTTGCTAAAAGCTGCTGCCACATCTTTTTGAGGGACATAATAGTTGAGTGGATGAGTTTTTTTGCCAATGTGTACCAACTGGGAGTGAATATTGTTAGCATAAATTGGGGGGACAATAGCATAAAATCCCGACTCGCTCACATGAGTATTGTAATAATCGGTGTAAGTAGGGTCGTAATAGCGCCAATCGCTCAGCACTAAATTATCTTGAGTAAGCACAAAGCGCAATCTGTAGTCAGCCGTTTCTATCCAAAAGCAACCTAAAGGTTGCGCGGCATGAGTAAAATCTCTGCCAAGGCTTAAGCGTACCGGCACTACTTCGCGGTGGTGTAAATAGCGCTCTTGTACTTGGGTTAAAGAAACCACTTGAGCTTGTTTTGCCGCTACCAGTTCAGCCACAATATCAAGCTGAGCGGCAAACTCCTGTTGATACTGTTCACTCATGGAGTTTTCCAAACCAATAGTTGCCCAACCGCGCTGCCCATCGGGTTTATTTAAGGCTTGTAGGAGCAGGGGGCGAAAATAGTCACTCGTGGTTAATTCTTGGTGAGCGTAATCATTGGGTTGGCTAGTGTAGGAGGAAGTGTCATCACCATAACTATGTAAGGGGTCACTAATAGTGTGTTTAATGACAATCAACTCGCGCGGCTGGCGACTGGGAATTACATACCAATTTTCACTAGGGTAGTATGGCTCATTAATAATGGAACCATCCATGGTATAGCTATCGGTGCCATATTGTTCGCGTACAGTTTGAAAAACTTTAACTCCCTGCTGGTGTAAATAATTCAGACTATTGGTATCAATTCCCCAAGCGCCAGCTAAAAGCAAGGGCTCGTGAGGGAAAGCTTGGCTAAATTGTTCTCTGAGCGTATCCAGCAGTAAGCGTCTGACTGCTGGTGTGTAGCCTACCAACAAACTGTTGGCAGCTTGATACCAGCGTGAAGGTTCGCCACTATAGGCAACCTTACTAGCAACTGCCAGCATGGGAGTGACTTCCACCCAAATGCCCGCATGCAGTTGGGGATTGGTTTTTTGTGCTTTTTTAAAAGCAGCGATAATTTCTTGGTTGAGTAAAGCGTCATAGCGAAATAAAAAATTACCTGCAAAGCCATGTTTGGCTAATTGCTCTAGTTGATGGATAAAATTAGCTGCCGAACCGGGGTCGCAACAACTTTCATCTCCGCGAACTTGGGAAATAATAAAGACATCTCCTTGTGCTTGGCTGGGTTGGCTCAAGGTAAAAAGAAAAGCCCAGCTTAACAGGCTTAAAATAGCCAGTAAGCTAGTTAAGGGCTTGATTTTAGTAGCCATGGTAACAAGCAGCAAATTTTTTGGCAACATAATTGCTCAATAGTAGGCGACTTTCTTTTGCCAGTTATTATACTAAAACACTTGGTATTTGAGGAGATTATCATTTGGTGATTGAGCTTAGCTGTGGTATAAAAAAAGCATGTCAGAAAAATATCTTCATCCCGCCGGTAGGTTAGAGCGTGACACTACCGGAAAATATCAGCAAGACACGCGTGAGGACAAAATTATTGCCGAAGAAAAATATCATGCCGAGCAAGTTAATGGGATTGAAATTCCTCTCACTCGCGAAGAATTACAAAGCATGTTGCTAGATTTTTTTGCTGATAAAAAGCAACTATTGCTGCAATATGCTTTTAAACCTAGGTTTGCAGATAATGAGCAACATCATTTAATTGACCCTGCTCATCAGGAATATTTAGATAAAGGTATTCCTGACAGTGAATGGGTAAAACTAGATTTAATCAATCGCTATGGACTTGGTAATCCATTACTGAAGCGCTATGGTTTGCAGGGTAAATTTCACCTGCGGTATAAAGATGACGCCGATGAGGGCGCGCATTGGCATGCTTATATTGCTAATACTTATATTAATCACAATAATGGTGAAGAATATCATATTGATCGCTATCGAGATTATAATTATTTCCCTTACCAAAATAGAAAAGAATTATCTCAACTGTGGGCACTGGCTTTTTTAAGACAAAACTACACTGTTTCTCAGCGACCTTCTGCTGGCAAAGCCTTTACTAATTTGTGGAATGAGATGCCAGTGAGTGGGAGTGATTATGGCAATAAAGTTTATAGCGATGATTTGGGTAAGTTAGTGCCTAATTCTGAGGATAATCTCCAAACCATGTTTACCACTGTGAGCCGGCGCATTGATGAAGTTTTGCAAAACATTGGTGATTTGTCATTAGAGCAGCAGCAGCGTTTTTTAGAGAATGAGCAGACTTTTCAAGCTGTCATTAGTGCCGTGCCGGCAGAAAAATGTTTATATCTGCTGCCTCGCAAAGGCAGGCAATTAGCCCAGTATTTCAATTTGCTCACTGACTATCAAGCTCAAGATTACTCTTATTGGGCAGCGAATAAAGTTGACACTCTAACAGCTTTTAGCAAAGATGAGGAGGCTTCAGCGCAGACAGGCTTAAATTTGTTTAGTAATGAGCTTTTTTATGGGCGAGCCATGTTGCAGCCTAATCATGCCGATGAGTTGTCAGATAAGTATTGGTGGCAGCAATTAGGTAAGGTAGCACAAGAAAGCATTGGTAATTTTTTGGCTGAGCGAGCAGTGGCTGCTGCTGGTGACGAGATGGCAGATTTCTATGATAGTCGACTGTGTAACCGGGGCAAAGGTAGTCCCTATAGTTATGAGGATCATCACATTTACGATTTAATTTACAGCTTTGGTTTAGAAAAAGCTAAAGAAATTCTCTCTAGCAATGATATTAGGGATATCAAGCGGCAGGTTGAGGGTTGGCAGTTGCTGCGACCACTGCAAATTGATTGGCAACATAAAAGCAGTGGAGAAATCAAACATTTATTAGCTCTCTCAGAGAGCATTCAGCATAATGGTTTATGGGAGTATTTGCAGCAAAAATACCCTAGCCCCCAGTTGGCAGATAAAGTTCGGCAGCAAAAATTAGCCGTTAAGCAGCAAAAAGATAATTTTTTTAAGGCTAGGGCGATGTATTTTTTAGCTAAACAAATTGTGGTGGCTCAAAATCCTGAGCAAAAATTTTATCAAGTGGACAATTTTATTCCTTGGGAGCGCTTGGATTTTGCCCAAACAATTGATAGTAAAAAAATTATTGAGTTATTTCAACAACATCAAGATATTTTTACCAGTTTTATTTTTAATGTTAACGATGAGCAATTTACAAATTGGCGCTCATCAGCTCAAGAGCCACATCTTTCTGTGGATTTGTTGTGCTCACTTTTGGAAAAAAATATTGATTTAAGCTCACTAGCTTTAAGTTTTCAACCAGATAAACAAGCAGCGGCTTTACTGGCAGGAGAATTAACTTCTCCAGAACAAGTAAGAGAGCATGCTTTGGCTACTTGGCCACAAGAGTTGCGCACTAATTTGCAAGATGATGAATTGCAAGTATTTTTGCAACACTGTGATCAATATTTGCGCATTGATAGAAATTTACTTTTTCAATTAGTGCAAAATAAAAATAGTTTACCTCAAGAGATTGCCCAAATGCAAGTTGAGAGTAAAACTGATCTTGACTTTAAGTTTGCTTTTGTCCAACAACCACCTTTATCAAGAGAGTATTTTACTAAACTGAGTAGCAAAATTGGCGTTGCTAGTGCTAGAGCTTATTTAATGCGTTTTCAGTCTTTATGGGCAGGGCGACATGCTGCTGATTGGCATGATTTGCTGATGTGGACAGATAATGCCAGGCAATTTGACAATCAGGAGCTAAAGGAACTGCTGGCTAATACCCAAACTGTTGATGACCATCAATTGTTGATTAATTTAATTGGCAGATATCGTCGTGAAGATGATAAATTGCGCAGTTCTGGACCAATTCAATCAGTGCGTACTCTAGCCAGTAGGGTAAGTGCCATTGAAAGTGGGACTAACTTGGCCAATTTACCAGCGGAAATTAGTCAAATTTTAACTGCTCCTGGGTTTAATCATGGCGACTTAAAAAGAATGCAAAACGAGGTGTGGTTCCGTGATCTCTGTGATGGAGTGCTAGATAAAGAGCAACCCTTTACTCCAACTAGCAAAGAATATATCTCCAGAGATTTAAGTCAGTGTTTAAAAGAAGCCTTAGGAGAGCGCTCTAAAGGAATTGCAGGTACTGCTGATGATCCTAAAAAACTTTTTGCTTCTTTGCGCCAATTGCTTAATTCAACTGCTGCTGGTAGTGAGTCACTAAAAGTAACCGATTTACTGCAAAATGTGCCTCATCATTTACGCTCAGAAGTCATTGCTTTGCTTCAAACACAACACGTTGATTTGGGAGAATTACTCACTGCGAGTGTGCATGCTAAATCTGATCCCGAAGGTTGGGTGTGTGGCAATTATACTGATTGTTGTATGCCTTTTGGCAGCGATAAAAATGATGATTATATGCGCAATAAAAGTACTCAGTATTTTACTATTAAAAATTCTGCCGGGAGAATTATTGCTCAATCGGTAATTGTGGATGCCTATGATCAACGCAACCAGCAAGATGTAATTGTTTTAGATAATATTGAAGTAGCTCATAATGCTACTTTTTTATCTCCTCAGTTAGCTAAGGTTTACAGTGAGTTTTGGTCTGGTTACACTAGTTTGCCAGTTAAAGTTGGCGCCAGCTATAATGATTTGCTTCCCCTGGAAGCAAAACTGGAGCCTAATCATTATCTTCCTAAAACACAGTTGCGTTATTCTGACGCTCGAGGTTCGCAGGTGTATCATGTGCCCAAGTTAGAGAGTGTGCCTGCGCCCGAAACCTTATTAACTCTAGCTAATATTTCTCGTCGCGACGCCAAGCTAATAGCACAAATTGAGAGGAGTGCTTATCCAGCAGAAATGGTTCAGGGTATTGATTATATTCAAGAGATTTTAGAAAAAACACAACAACTGCAGGTTCCTGGTGGGGCAGCGAGTTTTTATGTTCGTGAGGGCAAGGAAGTGGCCGGTTACACTTTACTGCTGCCTGAAGCGTCTGAGTTTGTGCCGGGACAACAAGTGGCACATATATACGATATGGCGGTTTTACCTAAATATCGCTCTGGTAAGGTGATGTTTAAAATGTGGGAGAGAATCTTAGAGTCGGCAGCTAATTATCAATTACCCATTGAAGCAGAAGCACGTGGAAGTACTACCTACGCTTTGCTAGAAAATGCTCGGGTGAATAGATGGCTGGCTAAACACGGTTTTAGCAAAACTAACAGTAAACAATTAAAGGGTTATTTAGGTGGTGAGGATTTTTATTTAGTGCGTTTGGAGAAAACGGAGTCATAAAAAAGTCGGTCTGACGTGACCGTTCCCTCCATTAGCTATAAACGGTGTTCGGCCAGTCAGACCGATAAGGGGTATTATACTCTATATTATAAGATTAGTCAATGGTGGCAGGGTTGAAGAGAAGTATTTTTTGTGGCTGGGTAAAATTCACTACTTGTTGATGAGCCGGAGAGTAATGGGAGGCAGGCTTAATTAACCTGCATATTTTCCTTAGTGGGGTATTAATTTTTGCCAGAAATAAAAAAAATGAGGTTTTTAACCAGAACCTCATTAAACTGGGACATATTAAAAAATGTCATCTGTAAACTCTAATACCACCCGCTTAATGCGCCTAAAGCGCACAAAGCGGTAGCCTTGCCCTCTGGCACCGCGGAACTCCACTTTTGCCGGGTCGTTTTCTTCCACTGCTTCCGACCACAGCATGGGAATGCGCTCATTACACAGCACCTGAATGACTGACAGCGGCGCCACGATGACCATGTCATCGTATTTGCCGTTTCTAAAACGCGCGGCAATAACATGTGCGTCGTCGAATGGGCGCGGCTCTTGTTCGATTATGGTATCTTTTCCGTACAGCTGGCGTAATTGCTCCAGCTGGCGCGGGTGCGGCCGGTGCCGCGACATCCACAAAATCTTTTTCATTGCTGTCACCTCCAATAAATTTACAGAACAACTTTATTGTATCATATATGACTTTAATATCATTTTTTAATTAAAAAGATGCCTAACTGTGATCAAAAACTTGATTTGTGAGCTATCAATTTATGCAAATTAATTGGAGAATTTTTAACTGAAAAATACTCACCCTTTTTCTCAGCTATCATGTTGTAATTGAGAAGATTTTAAGCCGCCAAATGTTTTAGGCGTCTATTTTGGTAATGCTCCCCGACTAGGATTCGAACCTAGAACCTACCGGTTAACAGCCGGGCGCTCTGCCGTTGAGCTATCGGGGATAAAATGCGGCAACAGTGGAAATTATATCACAATGATGGGGTCTAAAACATCAGTGTATCAACTCACTACATTTAGCAAAAATTGACTAAAGTGTCTGCTATAATCACTGGTGTAAGCTAGTGATTAATACAAATGCCAGAAAATAATTATATGGAGTACTAATAAAATAAAATGCTGATGCCATCTCCGCCTAAATTAAGCAATTATTTATGGGCAAAAAAATATGTTAACTCTCAAACTGGAGATTTTTATTGGTTGCCTTTAGCACAGCACTTAATCGATACTGGGAGTATCGCTGGTTTGTTGTATGAGCACTGGCTAAGCGATGGTCAGCGGCAATTGCTAATTTCATCTTTACAATCAGGTTCACCAGAAAAAGTTAAAAATTTAGTGGAGTTTTTAGGTGCGGTACATGATTTAGGCAAAGCTACTCCCGTATTTCAAATTGTCTCTGGCACTAGTCATGAACTCGATCAATGCTTATTAGCTAAATTGTCTCAAGTAGGTTTTACTAATATTAGTGATTTGCACTGGTGTAAAAATGACAACACCAAACATGCCAGAACTGGACAAATGTTGTTGCAAAAATTTGGGGTTAATATTCAGTTGGCTACCATTGTTGGTGCTCATCATGGTATGCCAGTGGATCAATTTCCACCAGAATGTTGGTTAACTAGTTATTTAACACGTTATTATCAGAGCGAAAACTCTCAAAGTCAACTGTATCGGCAATGGGAAAATTTACAACAAGAGATTTTTTCTTGGGCACTAAAGGCTAATAATTTCCAGTCTGCCACTGATTTGCCTCGTGTAAGTCAGCCAGCACAAGTAATTTTGTGGGGATTGTTAGTGATGGCTGATTGGATTGCCAGTAATCGCGATTACTTTCCTCTTTTAAAAATTGATGAGTATCAGGTAGCTGATTTTACTTCCAGAATAGAGACTGGTTTCAGGAGATGGCAGCAAAGCCAGTTGTGGTTACCTAGCGAAGTAATAGATATTAACCAAGTGTATCAGCAGCGCTTTGCTTATCAGCCTCAAGATTGGCAATCGGCTTTGGCACAAACTATTAGTCAAACTCAAGATCCTGGCATGGTAATTATAGAAGCCCCAATGGGTAGTGGTAAAACTGAAGCCGCTTTAATAACCGCCGAACAATTGGCAGCCAAAACTGGTAGAAGTGGGGTATTTTTTGGACTACCTACTCAGGCTACTTCTAATGGAGTTTTCCCACGAATAAAATCTTGGTTAGAAAATTTAGCAAAAAGTAGCCGTGATACTTATTCACTCAGATTAGTACATGGTAAAGCAGATTTGAATGATGATTTCAGAAGTTTAGCCAGAGGAATTGATGTAGATGATAATGGTGATGGTAGTGTGATTGCTAACCAATGGTTTGCGGGGAGAAAAACTAGTTCTTTAGATGATTTTGTCGTAGGTACGGTTGATCAGTTTTTATTAACTGCATTAAAGCAAAAACACTTAGCTTTAAGACATTTGGGTTTTAGCAAAAAAGTGGTGATTATTGATGAAGTGCATGCCTATGATGCTTATATGGGCCAATATTTACAGCAGGCTTTACAATGGATGGGTGCTTACGGGGTAGGAGTAATTATGCTATCTGCCACTTTACCGGCTGCAAAAAGAAAAGAATTGCTGGAAAGCTACTTAAATGGTAAAAACAGATTAACTGCTCACCAATCGCTGTTTAATGTGGAGCAAAGTTTGAATAGCAGTGCTTATCCGCTCATTACCTATACCAATGACACTCAAATTGAACAATTTGCCCCCAATTTTAATGAAGCGATAAACAAGAGTAAAAAAGTAGCGGTACATAAAATTAATGATGACCAATTGACAAGCACAGTTGCTAAACTCATTAATCCTACCGGAGTAGTAGGGGTGATAGTAAATACGGTGGCTAGAGCGCAAAAGCTAGCTAAATTATTAGCCACTGAGTTTGGCGACTCAATGATAGAACTACTACACTCGGGTTTTATTGCTCCTGATAGAATTGCTAAAGAAAAGAATTTATTGGCGACTATTGGGAAAAGCAGCAATACTCGTCCACGGCAAAAAATTATTGTTGGTACTCAGGTAATTGAGCAATCATTAGACATTGATTTTGATGTACTAATAGCTGATTTAGCTCCCATGGATTTGCTGCTACAGCGCTTAGGACGAGTCCATCGTCATGCTCATCAACGCTCTGCTAAACACCATCAACCACAGCTTTTTGTGCTGGGATGCAATCACGATTGGGAATTTGCACCAGGGTCAGTAACTGTTTATGGTAATTATTTATTGGCACGAACTGAATATTATTTACCAAAAACAATTAATTTACCCCAAGATATTTCGCCTTTGGTGCAAAAGGTATATGTCCAAGAGGACTTGCCAAAACTTACTGCGAAAAAACAAAGTAAATATAGCAATTTTGTCAAACAGCATGATAGTAAAATTGAACATAAAAAAGACAAAGCAACACATTACAAAATAGCTAACCCAGTTTTCCAAGCCAAACTTAAAAAAAGAGATAATTTAATCGGCTGGCTGAAAAATCACAATCCCAATGACAGTGAAGAAAATGCTTGCGCTCAGGTAAGAGACGCCAATGAAACAATTGAAGTAATTGCAGTCAAAAAAATTGGTAGCGGCTATGGTATTTTTGGAGAATTGCTGGATATTTCGGCAGAAATTCACCATCCGGCAATTGCCAGAAAACTAGCAAGGCAAACTTTGCGCCTGCCATCGTGGTTTGCTGACACTCATGCTATAATCGAAGCATTAGAGAAGTATAATCGCAGTGATAAACATTTGTGGGCTTGGCAACAGGTTTCTTGGTTAAAGGGCTCTTTAGGGATTATTTTTGATGAACAAAATCAGTTTCATTATGAATATTTGCATATCAGTTATGATGAAAAATATGGTATCAAAAAAGTAGCAGGACGTTTGTCAATTGATGAGTAGGTTTAATTTATTAGACGAGCCGTGGATAGCAGTTATTGACCATCAGGGAGTCACTAGAGAATTATCTCTTTTAGATTTTTTTGCTCAGGCACATTTGTATCGTGATTTTGCTGGTGATACAAAAACGCAAGATTTTGCTGTCATGCGGGTGCTGTTGGCAGTTCTGCATACAGTTTTTTCTCGTTTTGATGCTACCGGTAAACCATATCCTTATCTGCGTTTAGATGAGCGCTATAAACCAAGTCAGCCCATTAAATCTGATAATCAAGATGAGTATGAAGATTGTTTGTATCACACTTGGTTAGATTTATATAAGTTGGGGAAATTTCCTGCGATTATTAGCCAATATTTAGAAAAATGGCGAGATAGATTTTATCTTTTTGATGAGCAATATCCCTTTTTTCAGGTTAAACAATCAGATATCGTCGCCAGTAAACTTAATAAAAAGAGTGCCACTCCGATAAAGGGGCGAAATATTAACCGATTGTTGTCAGAAAGTAGCACTAAGACAGCTTTGTTTTCACCTAAAAGCGGTGATTATAAGGGCAAACTTAAAGAGAGTGAAATAGCCAGGTGGTTAATTACTTTTCATGGGTTTACTGGTTTGGCGGATAAATCTATATTTGGTCAGAAAAAATATAAAGCTTCCAAAGGATGGCTTTTCGATTTGGGTGGCACTTTTTTGAAGGGTAATAATTTGTTTATCACTTTAATGGCTAATTTTTATTTACCAAGTAAAGAAAATAATAATTTACTACACATACAAAATCCTTGTTGGGAAAACGATAGTAGCAATATTATCGACCACTGCTTACAACTTAATACAATTGATAATTTAGCTGGTTTATACACTGCTTGGAGTAGGGCAATTTATATCAATCCTCACATTGATTTGAGTGTAGAATTTGTTTGCCATATTGTCAAATTACCAGAGATAGTCCACCAAAATCAGTTTTTAGAACCGATGACAGTGTGGAAATTTAATCAAAAAGGTGATAATGCTAATACTTATACTCCTAAAAAACATCAATTAAGCAAAGCAATGTGGCGCTCATTTGGATTATTGGTCGGCTGCGAAACAACTTTTTCTCAATCACAACGTATGGTGGGTATTATTGAGTGGCTAATTGATATACAAGATTTGGCAACTAAATCTTGCCCAGAATTTAGTAAAGAGGAATTGGTGTTATGTGCGGTAGGCATGCAAGATGATGGCAATGCTACTTCTTGGGTACCAACTAACGAAGTAATTGATACACTTAATATTAACCATTATGTGCTAACCGATTTGCAAAAAGATGGCTGGATAATTAGAATTAATGAAACTGTACTTTTAACTGAGAAAGTAGTAAGTTTTATTTTCAAAAGTTTTTTGAATAAAATTAGCCAACTGCGTGGCGAGATGGGTGGCGCATTTGTGGAGAAAAATATTGCCGAGATGTATTTTTTAATTGACGCTCCTTTTAGAGAGTGGTTGGTAGAAATTAATCCTGGTGATGAAAAAGAGGCTACGTTACAAGCTTGGCAGCGTCAATTAAAATCACTGGTTAGTCAGCAAGCAGAAAAAGTTTTGTTTAGCGCCACACCACAAGATTACCATGGTAAGAGAGTTCTAGAAGATCTAAAGAATGCAAATTCCAAATTTGATAGTATAAATAATATTTTTATAATTTATAATCATTTTATAGCTAGTCTAAATCACACCTTAAATTTACAGGAAGGAAATCATGTCCCCACAGCATAAACCCACCATTGCCGCTACTACAGTATCTATTTTAAGTAAGTTAGATGATTTACCCGATAAATCATTGAAAAAAGCTTGGTTGGCTAAACTGCGTCACTCACTTGGTAAGCCTTTAATTGCCGCTGTAGAAGTTTTTCCTTTTTTATACGCTGAAATTCCTGAAACATTTTTAGGTAAAAATGGTGAATTAAGTGATGCAGAAAAAGCTATCATACTTAGTTTGCAGCTATATGCTTGGCATCAACAGGGTGTGGATATGAGTGTGTTAGCTAGGAGTGAAGATAAATATCATAATTTTGGAGCGGCTTTGCGAATTTTGCGACAACAGCAGCAAAAAGCAAATGGAAATAGTAGCGCTCTTGACACGAGATTTAATGCTTTAATCACCGCTGAAACTTTTGATGAGCTTGCTTATCACCTGCGCCATTTACTTAAATTACTTAAAGCAAAAGATAGTGGTATTAAAGTTAATTATGCCGGTTTGGCACAAGATTTATTTTACTTTTTGCGCGGTTACCGGCGCAATATTTTTTTAGCTTGGGCAAAAGCGTATTATTATCAAGTTAATAAAGAAGAAAAAAAGGAGCCATCAAATGACTGACAATCGACGTTTATTTTTAGATGTTCATGTTATTCAAACCTTACCGCCAGCAAATATTAATCGCGATGATACTGGCAGCCCTAAAACAGCTCAGTATGGGGGAGTAAGAAGAGCAAGAGTAAGTTCTCAAGCATGGAAAAAAGCCATGCGTGATTATTTTTATGCTCATAGTGAACAAAGTAATGTGGGAGTACGTACTCTGTTACTGGTAGATTATATTGCTAAAAAAATTATTGCTTTAAATAATAATGTATCAATGGATAAAGCTATTGGTTTAGCCAATGAGGTTCTCAATCATGCTAGTGTTAAAACTAAAGATAATAAAGTAAAAGCCCTATTTTTTTTAAGCGATATCCAAGCACAAAATTTAGCTAAAGCCGCAATTGATGGTATTACAGATAAAAATAAACTACGAGAAATTTTGACTGCTAACCCCGCTATTGATATCGCTTTATTTGGACGTATGGTAGCAGATGATCCTTCACTTAATGAAGATGCTTCAGCGCAAGTGGCTCATGCTATTTCTACTCACCAAGTAGAGAATGAATTTGATTTTTTTACTGCCATGGACGATTTACAAGCCGCTGATCAGGCTGGTGCTGGTATGTTAGGCAGTGTAGAATTTAATTCGGCTACTTTATATCGCTATGCTAATGTGGCTGTACATCAGTTGTTGTTACAATTAGACAATCAAGAGATGACAGTGAATGCCTTGAAACTTTTTATTGAGTCTTTTGCTAATTCATTGCCAACTGGTAAAGTAAATACTTTTGCCAATCAAACATTGCCTCAGTTTTTAATGGTGAATTTAAGAGTTGACCGCCCTGTAAGTTTAGTGAGCGCTTTTGAAAAGCCTGTGCAGACTAAAGAGGGATATTTAGTCCCTTCAATAGCCAAGCTAGCTGAGGAATTTGCCAGCAGTGTTAAGTTTGTTCAGCAACCATTATTAAGTCTGTATCTTACCACTACTCCATATCAAGGTTTAACTGATATAGGTGAAGAAAAACCATCGCTGCCAACCTTATTAGATGATTTTGCTACCAAAGTAGCCGTTTTGATGAAATAGTATTAAGGAAGAATAAGTGTCAACCATTTTACTTAAATTTGCCGGTCCACTGCAATCTTGGGGTACTAATTCTCATTTTGAAGATAGACATACCGATTATTATCCCTCTAAAAGTGCTGTGATTGGGATGCTGGCGGCTTGTTTGGGTTATCATCGTAATGAAGATAAGAAACTCAAACAATTGCAGCAACTAGATTTTGCACTGCGTATTGATCAGGGGGGGAATTTATTAAAAGATTATCAAATTGTCACCAAATATACCAGTGAGGGTAAATTTGAGAGGAACTATGTAACTAATCGCTATTATTTGAGTGATGCGGTTTTTGTGGTGGCTATCTCTCATCAACAAGATAATTTCATGCAAGAATTGGCGACCGCTTTGCGACAGCCATGGTTTCAGCCTTTTATGGGGAGAAGGTCGGCAGTGATAAACACTGATTATTTTTTAGCTGTTACTAAGGAAACAGTTTTAGAAAGTTTGCAAAATTATCCTTGGCAAGCTGCGATGTGGTGGCAAAAAAAATTTTCTACTACTAAGGTAAATTTAGAAATTTACGCTGACGCACATTTATTGCCCTCACTACCATCGCATTTACGTCGTGATCAAGCACTATCCTTTTCTTTTAAGGAGAGAAAGTTCGCTTATCGACTGGAAACTAAAGGCAGGGTGGAAATTATCAATCTGCATGCCAAAGACGTTACCGTTGAACATGATATTTGGCAAAGTATAGGAGTAGAACATGTATCTAACTAGAGTAGAAATTGATTATCGGCGACATTCAAGTGCACGAGAATTAGTTTTTGTGGAGGCAATACATAATTGGGTAGAGCGCAGTTTTCCTCAAGAGTTTGCTGCTCAGCAGCGTTCAAGAAAACTTTGGCGCCTTGATCGACTGCAAGGGAAAAATTATTTGTTAATAGTTAGTGCCACCAAACCTGATTTACAAATTTTAGAGCATATGTATGGAGTATCTGGTAGCGCTCAAAGCAAAGATTACAACGTTTATTTGCAGCAGCAATTGCGCTTGGGGGCAAGATTGCGTTTTCGTTTAGTTCTTAATCCGGTAATTGCTAAATCTAGCGGATGTCCTCGAGGCAAACTCAAGCCCCATATTACCGAAGAATATCAGCTAAAATATTTAGCTAGTAGGGCTGCAAAACATGGTTTTAGTCTTAAAGAGGGTGAGTTTTTTGTAGTAGAGAGGGATTGGGTAGTTTTTCATCACTGTTGTCAAAGCACTAAAACGTCTACTCACAAAGGTAAAAAAAGACCAATTACATTGGTAAAAGTGGTATATGAAGGAGTACTAACTGTTACTGATGTAACGGCTTTGCATCAATTACTAACTTTAGGCATGGGCAAAAAGAAAGCCTATGGTTTTGGGATGATGACAGTGGTTCCTTTTGGCAGCGAGCATGAATAAGCTGATTGGCGCTGACAAAACTACTTTAAGACAATTACCCAAAATTAGCGACAGAGTTAGTTTTATCTATTTAGAACACGCTAAGATTAATAGGAGTGATGGTGCTCTGGTAGTTACCAATCAGCGTGGGATAGTTAAAATTCCTGTGGCTATGATTGGGGTACTGCTCTTGGGACCCGGCACAGATATTAGCCATCGTGCTATGGAGTTATTGGGTGATACTGGTACTGCTATTGTGTGGGTGGGAGAGGCGGGGGTACGCCATTATGCTCACGGTAGAGCACTTGCACATAGTACTAGATTTCTCCAGCAGCAGGCAAAATTGGTGTCTTGTACTCGCACACGTTTGCAAGTAGCCAGAAAAATGTATCAATTGCGTTTTCCCCAAGAAGATGTAATGCACTTAACCATGCAACAGCTAAGAGGTAAAGAAGGATCGAGGGTTAGGCAATTATATCGCTTTTATGCCCGCAAATATCAAGTTTCATGGGAGGGGAGAGAACTGACTAATTTTGCTAGTAGTAGCACAACTAATCAGGCACTTTCTACTGGTAATGTGGCTTTATATGGTTTAGCATATAGTGTGATTGTGGCTTTGGGTATTGCGCCGGGATTAGGTTTTATACACACCGGTCACGATCTTTCTTTTGTTTATGATATTGCCGATTTATATAAGGCAGAATTTAGTATCCCTTTAGCTTTTAGTATTGCTGCCAAATATACCTCACAGCAAGATGATATTGGTAAAATTACCCGCATTAAAATTAGAGATCTTTTTGTCAAACATCAGTTACTGGTAAAAATAGTTAAAGATTTACAGTTTTTGCTAGATGTACCACAAACTGAGCGATTGGATGCCGATATTGTTAATTTATGGGATGAGCGAGGTAAGTTGGTAAGCAGTGGAGTAAATTATCAGGAATATTGTTAATGCCTTTTACAGTAATTACCCTTAAAAACTCTCCAATGTCACTGCGTGGTGATTTAACTAAATGGATGCAAGAAATTGCTACTGGAGTGTATGTAGGTAATTTTAATTCTCGCGTAAGAGAACAATTATGGCAGCGAGTGCTCGACACTGTCGCTGACGGTGAAGCCACTATTAGTTATACACTTAATAATGAAATTGGCTATCAATTTACTACTGTAAATGCTTGTCGAGAAACATTAAATTATGAGGGTATTCCTTTAGTGTTTTTACGAAAAAACGATAAGCAATCATCAATACCATCCCAAAAACTTGGCTTTAGTAAAGCAGCAGTTTTTCACCGATGTAGATATCGCTCAAACAATAAGACTCGTCCATACTTGCCTGCTTATGTGGTAATAGATATTGAAACAACCGGTTTAGATCCCTATCGTCACCAAATAATCGAAATTGCTGCGGTTAAAAAAGATCATCATACCTGGCAAGAATTTCATTATTTAATTAATATAGAAAAACCTGTTCCTCAAAGCATTACCAACCTCACTGGTATTACTACAGACATCTTAGTACAGCAGGGCAAACCACTATCATGGGTTTTGCGTGAGTTCTTGCAATTTGTGGGAGATTTGAGTCTAGTGGGTTATGGATTAAATTTTGATAGTAAATTTATTGACTGTGCTTTACGTCAATTAAATTTACCCTTATTAACTAATCGCCGTTATGATTTAATAAAATATGTTAAAAATGATAAAATACTACTTGCTAATTATAAATTAGCAACAGTGTTGTTGGCATATGGTATTGATGAGTGCGTTCCTCATCGAGCACTCGCAGATGCAAAGTTAATTTATGAACTATCAACTAAAGTAAATGGATTTTTAACAAATATAGAATTAAATGGGTGATAAATGGGGATTTTTTTACTGTTGTTCCCGCGTAAGCGGGGGTGATCCCAGCCCCACCCTATATACTGTCGACTTTGCCAGGTTGTTCCCGCGTAAGCGGGGGTGATCCCTATACTTTGGGAACCCAGGCAGGAGATGGCTAGTTGTTCCCGCGTAAGCGGGGGTGATCCCGTGACCAAAAACATCATCAGAGATGGGGTAGCGTTGTTCCCGCGTAAGCGGGGGTGATCCCATTTTTTGGATAAAAAGTTATTTCTCACTCGAGTTGTTCCCGCGTAAGCGGGGGTGATCCCACAATTGTGGGACTGGTGCAGTGCAGAGAGTTGTTGTTCCCGCGTAAGCGGGGGTGATCCCGGTTTTACTTGGGCGCAAAAAATCGTAGTAGGGTTGTTCCCGCGTAAGCGGGGGTGATCCCACCCTCTCTTGCATAATTCTAATTTTCAGCTAGTTGTTCCCGCGTAAGCGGGGGTGATCCCTATCTCCTTTTTTATGATCTGGGATTATTCCTGTTGTTCCCGCGTAAGCGGGGGTGATCCCCAATCATTGGTTTTTTACCGCTGAATCTAAAAGTTGTTCCCGCGTAAGCGGGGGTGATCCCCTCCCTCCCCATCGACAAATATCGACTCTTTTTGTTGTTCCCGCGTAAGCGGGGGTGATCCCACTTCTTCTATGAGAGTGTGGATAGCTGGGAGGTTGTTCCCGCGTAAGCGGGGGTGATCCCTACTAATGCCTTAGAAACAGCTAAACACCAAAGTTGTTCCCGCGTAAGCGGGGGTGATCCCGGGGTTAGTTTTAGTTTAATTTCAAAAGTGTGGTTGTTCCCGCGTAAGCGGGGGTGATCCCTATTTATGCAAGTCAGTGAGTCTTTCAAAAGAGTTGTTCCCGCGTAAGCGGGGGTGATCCCCTATTTTGCAGGTGTCAAGTCCCAATTTCCAGGTTGTTCCCGCGTAAGCGGGGGTGATCCCTGGTAGATTAGCCAAACTTGAAGAAGACTATAGTTGTTCCCGCGTAAGCGGGGGTGATCCCACCCCCCTTGCATAATTCTAATTTTCAGCTACGTTGTTCCCGCGTAAGCGGGGGTGATCCCTTTAGTCTTAAACTTGAATTAAGTTCTGAGACGTTGTTCCCGCGTAAGCGGGGGTGATCCCTTGTATCTAGTAAATATGTGCTTGACTTTTTAGTTGTTCCCGCGTAAGCGGGGGTGATCCCTAGCCGAGGTTAAAGCCGAGCGCGATAAACTCGTTGTTCCCGCGTAAGCGGGGGTGATCCCTTATGAAACTCACCTGTGGGTTTTTTGTGGTAGTTGTTCCCGCGTAAGCGGGGGTGATCCCTTGCTGAAATACTAGCAATTTTGAAAAGAGGGGTTGTTCCCGCGTAAGCGGGGGTGATCCCTATCTCCTTTTTTATGATCTGGGATTATTCCTGTTGTTCCCGCGTAAGCGGGGGTGATCCCCAATCATTGGTTTTTTACCGCTGAATCTAAAAGTTGTTCCCGCGTAAGCGGGGGTGATCCCCTCCCTCCCCATCGACAAATATCGACTCTTTTTGTTGTTCCCGCGTAAGCGGGGGTGATCCCACTTCTTCTATGAGAGTGTGGATAGCTGGGAGGTTGTTCCCGCGTAAGCGGGGGTGATCCCTACTAATGCCTTAGAAACAGCTAAACACCAAAGTTGTTCCCGCGTAAGCGGGGGTGATCCTTTTCTCAGCTGCTGACATAGAGAAGTTTTTGCGTTGTTCCCGCGTAAGCGGGGGTGATTCTCATCTGCCAGAGCTTTTTTATCACCACTGTTAATTTTTTCTCTTACTTCATCTGTTTAACTTTAGTGGGGGATTTGATTGGGGATTTTTTAGATGTTTTACCAGCCGTGAACTTCCGCTCGTCTAAATGTCCTCTGAGGGCGCCTCGGTAGACTTGCTCACTAATGGCTTGGTCTTGGAGTTGCTTGGTGGCGATTGCTTGCGCTTGTTTTCTAAAGCTTGCTTCTTTTTGCGCTCGAGATACTCTTGTTCCGCCATCTCGAATGCTCTCTGAAATGCCTCGTGATAAAGTTTGTCTTTTTCCGGCGTCCACCCTTGAAATTTTTCCATCACTACTATCATACAATAATGACTTTAATTTGTCAAATGAGATTGATTTATCATTATTTTTAATATTTTGATTAAATAACTCAAATTTAACATTAGGATTATCTTGATATTTCTCCGCCAATTTAATTAAAGTTTCTGGCGCGTCTAGGTGATTGCGAATAAAAGTATTAAGGGCGACCACTCGCTCATGCTTACCTGCTCTTTCTAAGTTAGATTTCCAAGCGTCTATAACATTTCTGTATGAATAAATTATTCGCACACCCAAACCTTTATTAAGAGTTTTATCAATCAGGCTGACTGCCGTATCAAAATTGGCTAAGTTGCTATCAAAGATGAATTGAGGATTGTCTCCTTTAGCAGACACCACTTTTTCAGCCATAAAGCTTTTGAAACAAGATTATACTTATCGTCCTCACTGTCTTGATAGATGGTGTCAGGAAAATAATATTACTCATTATCTTATCTCTCCCGGCTGTCCTACACAAAATGGACATATTGAAAGATCACATAGAACAGATCAGGAATACTTTTATAATCATCTTGAACATAAACCAAGAAGTATTGATGAGTATAATTACTTACTGCGTTTATGGAATGCACATTATAATCAATTGCCACATTGTGGCTTGAAAGGACTAAGCCCTAGTGAATACTTAGAGAGATTTTATTAGTGTAAAAGGTCCTGTCCCATTACAAAGAAGCTATTGCATTAATTAATAATTAGGCTATAATAATTCCATACTTTCTAGCAGGAGTTTCCCACCTTAGTGGTGAAAATAGTCTTAATTTAAGTTTAAGACTAAAGTCCTGTCTTTATAAGAGATGTTATTCCTGCGTAAGCGGGAAATGCAAAAAACTCGGCCTTTACAGCTGAGTTTTTTGTTGGTTATGCACTAATGTTTTTAACATTAGTTGATTTTTATTCCCCTATGATAAAATTATTTGAGAATTAAAATAAAATTTTGCTAAATCAAACTTTTTCCTAAAAAAACGAACTTCTATCTCAGAAAAACTCAGAGTGCTTATGATGTTTTTTACTTCTCTAGTGAAATCAAAAACTTCTCTGCTGCATCAAAGCTCACCAGCCACTCTTTAGATACTTTAGTGCCTTTTAGCTTACCAGAAATACAGCGCTTGCGAATGGTGGAAGAGTCTACCCCAGCCAACTCTGCGAGCTTTGTAGCTCCAATAAAGCCGACAACTGACTTCTCTTTTTCCTTGCGAAGCTGCCTAAGTCTTTTGGCAAAATTGGTATCTTTTTCTTTCATAGCTTTTTTACTATTAACTAATGAACATTTTTTGTTAGAATTTTAACAACAATTATGCCTTAACTAAATGTCCTCTGAGGGCGCCTCGGTAGACTTGCTCGCTGATTGCTCCACTTTGGTATCCTGCTGCTGCAATTGCTTTTGCTTGTTCTCTAAGGCTTGTTTCTTTTTGCGCTCGAGATACTCTTGTTCCGCCATCTCGAATGCTCTCTGAAATG
>CAUUGB010000009.1:0-32457 GCA_963544615.1 uncultured bacterium
AACTGTGGATAGAATTATTGACGCTTTCCCCGCTCATCAGCAAGAACAGGTGCGCCAGCAAGTTGCTTCTTCTCTAGAAGCGGTAGTCTCTCAGCGTTTGGTGCGCAAAAATGGTGGTGGTCGGGTAGCAGCTTTTGAAGTGATGGGTGTTAATCCGGCGGTGCGTAACTTAATTCGCGAAAACAAAACTTATCAAATTGATAATATTATCCAAACTACTTTGGGTGAGGGTAATATGCTGATTGAAAATTCTTTAATGGGACTTTTAAATAAAGGTTTAATTAATAAAGAAGACGCCATGCGGACTGCTTTTAGACCCGATCAACTCGCTCGCTTAGTGGGAGGCTAGATTTAATGCCATTTTATAACTATAAGGTTAAAACTGAAACTGGAGCCCAACAAGCTGGTAAAGTGGAAGCGGTGAGTATGGAAAAAGCCGCTACTATTTTGCAAGAAAAAGGGTTTTTTATTGTGAGCCTCACTCCAGTTAGAGAAGGGGTTTTGGCCAGTTTTTTTGCCACTGGCAAAATGAAGTTTGATGAAGTGGTGGTGTTTACCCGGCAGTTGTCTGCTATTGTTGAAGCTGGTTTTACTCTTAATACGGGGATTAATTTGCTCATGCAGCAAGCTGTTCCTAGAGTTAGAGTGGTAATGGCACAGCTTTTAGCTGATTTAGAAGCAGGCTTGAGTTTTTCTCAAGCTTTAGCTAAGCATCCCAAAATTTTTTCTAAAACTTATGTTTATTTAGTTCAAGCTGGTGAAAGTTCAGGTACCCTAGATGTGGTTTTGAGTCGGCTGGCCGATTCCATGGAGGAGCAGAAAAATTTTAAGGGTAAAGTTAAAGGAGCGCTGATTTATCCGATTGCCATTTTCATTGTGATGATTATTGTGGTAGTAGTGATGATGACTGTGGTAGTACCCAAACTGATGGAAGTTTTTGCTGAATTTGATGCTAAATTGCCGCTGGCAACACAAATTTTAATTGCCATGTCGAATGCTTTTTTGCATTGGTGGTGGGCAATTATTTTAGCTATAGTGGTTTTGACAATTTTTTTTGTGGTTTGGTATCAAGGTTATGAGGCCAAAAAAATTGTGGATAAGTTTTTATTTAGTTTCCCAGTAGTGGGTAATTTGCGCAAAAAAACTATTTTGACCAATTATACGCATACTTTGGCGATGCTAATTCAATCAGGGGTGCCAATGATAGACAGTTTAAATTTGTCAGCAGAAATGGTTAAAAGTGTTAATTACCGGGAGCATTTAGATGAAGTCCGCTCTAAGGTAGAAAAAGGTGTTGCCATTGGAGTGGCAATGGAAGAGTATGATGATTTCCCCATGATTATGTCGCAAATGGTTCGGGTGGGAGAAGAAACCGGTAAACTTGATCAAATTCTCTTTAAGCTTTCGCGTTATTTTGCTGGTGAGGCAGAGCGCGCTCTAGCAGGTGTGATGGCTGCCATTGAGCCAGCCATTATGCTGTTGATGGGTTTGGGAGTGGGATTTTTAGTCATTGCTATTATTATGCCCATTTATGATCTGACTAACCAAGTGGCAGTTTAAGCTGTGGTATAAAGTATGTAGTATTAATAATTAATTAAAGGAGACAGAATGAAAAAAAATGCTTTTAGTATGATTGAGCTAATTGTGGTCTTGGCAATTTTGGCTATTTTGGTGGTTGCCATGTGGATTTTAATTCAACCTTTAGAGCAGGTTGCTAAAGCTAGTGATGGTGCCAAAGTCAATAATTCCAAAGAATTAGCTGGGGCAATTTCTCGCTACGCTACCTCTTTTGAGGGAGATTATCCTTGGAATAAGATCACTGGTGGACCCAGAAAACCTGATAATCGTTACAATAGCGAAGAAATTGGCATGACTGATTGGATTCAAGTGCTCATTGACGCTAATGAAGTTAAACAGTCAGCAGCAAAAAAACTTTTGAGTGGTGATTATGTGGTGGTTAAGGATATTGGTTTATCACCAGTTTATGTTTGCACTGCCCCTCGTTCTAATTCTGCTAAAATGCAGGCAGCAGAAAAATGCAAGGATGCTAATAATCCTCGCGTCGTGGCTGGATTTCAAATTTGCGCTACGGTAGATGGGAGTGTTCCTGGTAAAACTGCTCGACCAAATTACACTTGTGTAACTGAATAAATTACTCCTGTTTTACCCGACCCACTCACCTTAAGGTGAGTGGGTTTTTGTATACAGAAAACCCCGCGTTTGACGCGGGGATGTTTATTTGTGCTAGAATGAGCATATTAAACTAGCAGCACTGAAAGTTAATTGTGGAGTTGACTTTATTTATTTATCAAATTTTCCTTTTAATCGGCGTAGCGTTTTTGGGTGGTTGTTTGGCCAGCTTTTGGCAAGTAGTGTGTACTCGTGGCTGTAAACATCAACCTTGGTGGCGCGGACGTAGTCGCTGCGATCATTGTTCACGCCAGCTTTGTTGGTGGGAAAATATTCCTCTACTTTCCTACCCCATGCTAGGTGGTCGCTGTCGTACTTGTAGAGGCAAAATACCTTTAGTTTATTGGGGGTGGGAAGTTTTTTTAGGTGGATGTTTTGCTGGCTTTGTAATTTGCTATCAGCAACAATTATTATCTTTAGGTTTAGATTTCTCTTTACCTCTTTTCTTAGAGCTGTGCCAGTCTTGGTTGTGGTGGTGTTTGCTAATAGTACTTTGTTGGGTCAGTTGGGTAGATTTATTAACTAAGCAAATTGCTAACGGTTGGTTAGTAGTGTTAGCTGTGATAGCCGCCCTAATTTTTTTTCTTGATGGGGTAAGACACCATTGGCAGTTTTTAATCAGCCGACTCCCGGCAATAGCTGTAGTTTTAAGTTTACTAGTGTTAGGGTATTATCTGCTTAATTTTTTTTCCCAAAGAATTTGGCATCAGCAAGGTTTTGGTAGCGGCGATGTTTGGGTTTTGGCTATTCTTGCCGTGCTTTTATCCCCTAAACAATTTTTAAGTTTACTGCTGCTGTCTTTTTGGTCGGGAGCAGCTGTGGGGATTGTTTACCTTTGGGTGAATAAATGTCCTCGGGTAAAAGGTCACAAACCCACCATTGCTTTTTTGCCTTTTATCACTTTGGCGCTGCCATTATCTTACTGGTGGGGTGAGGCACTGATAGGTTATTTGTTGTTAATTTAGTGACTTATTTTAGCCTGATTAGGCTTATAATAAGCAATAATGGCTAACAATAACATTAAACTAAGCTTACAATTTTGGTCATCGTGGTGGCGACGTCGGGGTTATTGGTGCTATTTAGCCCTGCTTTGTTTGGTAATTTTTACTTTAGGATTGGCTATTTTAGGTCTTAATGTGCTTTATCAACAGCGCTGTCCTTGGTGGTTGTGGACGCTTTTATACTTGGGTTGGTTTAATTTAGGCGCTTGTTTTTTTCATGGCGTTAGCCGTAATGCTTGGGCATTGTCTCGAGGTTGGGGGCGAGATCGCTACCCGATTTTTTCCCTGGAATATTGGGGTCGTGGAGTGCAACAATTAGCTTATCTTTTGTTTGTGATGAGCTGTTGGCTGGGTGTGGCTGGCGGGCTGATTTGGGGACTAATGCAATCTAATTACCATTATTTACTGGCGGCTTTTTTACTTTGGTGTGTGGTTTTAACTCTACAATGGCATTGGCATTGGAGTCTGGTTTATTTGGCTAATCATCAATGCAAAATTACTGCTGCTTGGAGACAGAGTTTAAGACTTAAAGCGGTTTATCCCCGGCTGACTTTGCTGAATACTTTTGCTAAATACTTAGTTGCCATGACTACATTTTTTATCCCTATTATTGGCATAATTATTGGTTTATCAATAATTTTAAGTATGGATTTTGTTTTTGCCCTTGAGCCTTTAAGTGAGGGGAAGCATTAGTAATTACTCTAGGTATGGGCTTAATTGAGTAATTTTTTTGCTCAAAACACGGTTAATTTTCTTCCCTCCCCTAAAATTGACTTTTAGCACCCTTGTGCTATAATTGCTAATTATGATTGGTTTATCCGCCCGCCAGATTCAAATCTTGCGTCTGATTGTGGAAGAATTTATTGAAAATGCTCGAGCGGTAGGTTCAGAAATGTTGGACCGCAAATATAATTTGGGTGTTTCTCCAGCAACAATTAGAAATGAAATGGTTTTTTTAGAAAAACAAGGTTATTTGTCTAAAGATCATTCCAGTTCGGGACGTTTGCCTACTTCTAGCGCCTTAAAACTTTATGTTAATGAGCTAATGAAAGAAAAGCAATTAACTGTGGCTGACGAAGTGGGAGTTAAAGAAAAAATTTGGACTAATCGTGCTGATAGAGATGATTTGGCTTATGAATTAGCCAAATCTTTGGCAGAGCAAACTCATGCTTTAGGTTTTGTGGTGGCCGACGGCACTAAAGCTTATCATGCTGGCTATGCTAATTTACTTTCGATGCCTGAGTTTTACGATATTGCTCTCATGCGTCAAGTTTTAACTTTAATTGAAGAAGTCCCAGTACTGCAAGAAATTTTTAAGTTTGGCAGCAGTGAAAATCCAGTCCAAGTAGTTTATGGGCAAGAATTAGGTAATCGGGAGTTAGAACCAATTAGTATTATTTTTGTCAATGTGACTTTAGGTGAGTGTCACTATGTGGTGGGAGTGTTGGGTTCTAATCGTTTTGATTATCCTTATGTGATGCCCATGATGCGCTATGTTAAAAAACTCATTGAAGAAATTAATTAAAGAAAAATTATCATGAAAAAAAAATCTCCTCTTCATTCATCCATTAATCATCCAGTTGATACCAACTCTACCCCAACCACTAGGGAAGACTCATCTTTAGCAGCTGATGTCGCGAGTTTGCAGGCTGAGAATGCTCAGCTTAAAGAACAAGCTAGTCGTGCTTTGGCAGACTATCAAAATTTAGTCAGAAGACAAGGTGAAAATAGTCACAAAATTACGCAGTTGGCTAAAGCAGAAATTTTTACCGGTTTACTCCAGCCTTTAGAGCATTTACTCCTAGCAGCTAGTAGTCTTAATGACCAAGGTTTACATTTAGTGGTTAAGCAATTTATGCAAGCTCTCGCGGCTCAAGGTCTAAAGGAGTATCGCCCCTTGGGGGAGGATTTTAATCCTCACCAAATGGAAGCCATTGAAAAAGTTGGCAAGGGAGAAAAAGTGCTTGAAGTCAGCTCGCCAGGGTTTCTTTTAGACGGTGAGCCGCTCAAAGTGGCTAAAGTAAAAGTGGGGTAAAAACCCCACTTGTTTTTTTCCAATAAAAATTTTTTAGACAATATTTTTGGCAATGAGCACCATAATGAAGAAAAACAAGGCCACTCCTGCCCAAAACAGTAAGGTAGTAGGAAATTCTACCTCAAACAAAGTGGTGGGATATTTGCATTTTGCTACTACTCGTGGACTTTTTTTGGCAGCAGCTTTTTTAACCACTTTCTTTTTACTCACTTGAGCTACTTTGCGTTTTGAGGTAGCCTTTTTGGCTTTGGTTTTATTCATAACTTTATTTTACTGATTTTGAAAACAGTTGTCAAATCAATTTATAAGTGTAAAGAAAAGCTAAATAACAACCCAGGGTATCAATGCCTACATCGCGCCAGCGACCGCTTCTTCCTGGGACTAAACTTTGATGATACTCATCAAACATAGCATAACTAATGCAGAGCAAAAAAATTATTCCCCAAATTTGCCAACTATTAACTTTTAGTTGATTGGCTTTTAAGGCAGTAAACCAACTCCAAAAAAGAACCATATAAAACACTATATGTCCGGTTTTTTTATAAATAAAATCTACTAGTAACACTTCGCTGCCGGGGAGAGTGCTTTGGGCAGAAAAAAGATAAATTACCCCCATCCACAAAATGGGGAGTAAATAATAACTATATTTTTTGCAGGTAGTTGTAGTCACTTTCATTGCTTTCAGTATTAAGGTGATGTTGATAAAACAGTAAGGTGATGCCACTAATTATAACAGCAATGCCGGCAGAGAGAAAAAATAAGTGACGGTGATTACTGGTGAGGTGTTTAATCTCTCCACTCGCACTAGCACTGATTTCGCTCTTGTTATCACCAAGAGTTGGTTGCTGACTGTTTGAGGCAGTTTCAGAGGTGGCTATTTCTAATTGTGGTAAGGCTAAGCCAGCATGAAAAGTTTGGCTCAGCTGCTGGTCAACGGTAAGTTTTTGCTCAGTTGGCTGGGCGCTATGAGTGCTGATGGGGTTGTGGGGACAATGGTGGGTATTTGTGGGAGTAGCAGTAACTACTTGACAGCTAGGAGCAGGTGTTGGCGGCGAGCTAATCACTGCTAATTTGCTGGAGACGGCTGGGAGAGTTTTGGTGAGGGCAGCCCCACTAGAGCTAGCAGGGGGATGGCTTGGTGGTGGGGTAGCCAAGTGATTAGCTTTTTTGGGGGTGAGTTGATTGGTAACTTGCCAGTGAGGTTCTAAATCGGAGAAATAGGCATAGCTTTGTTTGCGCTGCAGTGCTGGGTAAGTCAGTTGACTAATTAATTCTTGATTTTGATTATAAAGCAGCAGTGTCCCCCCTGCATTGGGTAGGGCATATTCTGGCACGGCCACAAAATAGCTATGCGCAGCCACAGTGGCAGCAGTAGCAGTCAGGAGCTCTGGGCGATAAATTTTGCCTGCTTTTTCTCTGGAGAGACTAAAATTGCTCAAATTGATAGCCTCATCGCTGTCATTGTAAAGCTCATACCATTCATGCTCATTGATATCAGGACTGGCATAAATTTCGCTAAAACGCAGTTCTGCCTTCACTTTAATAGGGACACTCCATGACAACAATAAGAGTAAAATCACTAGTAATTTGCTCATCGCTGCTATTTTAGCTAGTAGCTGTTACAATTTAATTACGCTTTCCCCTCATGCAGTGAGTCATTCTCATTAGTTAATTTTTTGTGTTAGAATAAGTTTATGATTGCTAGATTTTTTCGTAGTTTTATTGTTATTAGTGCGGTGCTTTTTTTAACTGCTTGGTTTTTACCTAATGTTTCTTTTGGTTTTGCAGTTAAGCAGCATTTTTCTTTTGAGAATTTTATTCAACATTCCCCAGTGCTTTTTTTAACTGCATTGGTGATGACTATTCTCTCTACTCTAGCGCTGCCAATTTTAGAGTTAATCACTGCCCCAATTAATTTTTTTACCTTGGGACTTTTTAATATTGTTATCAACGTGGGGTTTTTTTATTTAGCTACTTATCTGGTGCCTCAGTTCCAAATTACCTTGCTGCAAATTGGCAATTTTCAGCTTAATTCTTTTTTTTCTTATACAGTGGTGGCAATTGTTTTTGGTTTTATTGAAGGCTTTTTAGCTTTAATTTTTTGAAAGTATTTATGAATAAAAAAATTTTGCTTACTGGTGGAGCAGGGTTTATTGGCTCTCATGCGGTGCGTCATTTTTTGCAACAAGGCTATCAAGTGGTAGTTTTTGACAATTTTAGTCGCGGCTTTCATCAGGCTTTAGAAGTGCTGGCTAATTTAGGCGATTTGCAAGTTATTGAGGGTGATTTGCAAGATAGCTCACTAATTTCTCGAGTGCTCTCTGAAGGTAATTTTGCTGGAGTACTGCATTTTGCCGCTTTATGTTTAGTGAGCGAATCCATGAGTGTACCTGAGCTTTATTTTGCCAATAATGTATTGGGCTCTTTTAATTTGCTTGAGGCCTGCCGTCAAGCTGGAGTGAAAAAATTTATTTTTTCTTCTACTTGTGCAGTTTATGGTGAGGCTAATTATTTGCCTCTGGATGAAAATCATCCCAAACATCCTACCAATCCTTATGGTACTTCCAAACTCATGGTAGAAGAAATGCTCGAGTGGTATGGCAAAATTCATGGTTTCTCTTATGCTATTTTGCGCTACTTTAATGTGTGTGGTTCCAGTAGTGACGGCTTGATTGGCGATAGCAAAAAACCCTCACAGCTATTAATGCAAAACGCGGTGCGTGGCGCCATGCAGCTAGACTCTTTTTCTTACACTTGTCCAGAAGTAGCTACGCCCGATAAAACTCCTATTCGTGATTACATTGATGTTGAAGATTTGGTGGCAGCACATTACTTGGCTTATCGTCGTTTAGAAACAGATGACAATTTTCGGGAAGCAATTAATTTAAGCAATGGAGTGGGTTATTCGGTCAAGCAAATTGTACAAGCAGTAGAAAAAGATTTTGGGGTAGAAATTGCCAAGTGCACTCCTGCTCAGTTAAGGCAAGGCGAATATCCAGCTGTTTATGCTCTACCTAAAAAGGCGCAACAACTTTTGGGGTGGCAAACCCAAAAGACTCTCGAACAATCTATTGCCAGCTTGCGTCTTTGGTATCAGCACCATCCTCACGGTTGGGATTATTAAAGCATGAAATTACCCCGGCTAAAGTTTTACAAATTTACCCCTTTGCCAACTTTAAGTTATCAAAGAGGTAAAACTTTGGGAGTGAGTTTGCTACTGGGATTGGTGCTGCTGCTGGCGAGCTGGGGACTTTTTTTGCATCAGGGTATGTTTTATGGTCACGATTTTTTACATGGGGCGCGGATTAGAGAAATGGCTTTAGGATTATCTCAGGGTCAGTTTCCAGTAATTTGGAGTGGTAATTTTGGTTTTGGCTACGGCATGCCGTTGTTTGAATTCTATGCCCCCCTGCCCTATTTTATTGGGGCAATTTTTTATCTTTTGGGGTTTAATTTAGCTTGGTGTAGCAAAATTTTATTTTTTATAGCTAATATCGGTACTTTGCTAGGGGTTTATTTTTGGGCCCGAGAATTTTTTTCTCGTCGGGTGGCGGTGTTTGCAGCTGCTAGTGCTACCCTGGCTTCTTATCGGGCGGTGGATATTTTTGCTAGAGGAGCTTTAAGTGAAGTTTGGGCAATTATGGCTTTACCTTGGCTGTTTTGGGGTATGACTCGTATTATTAGTGGCAAACGCTACGGTTGGCGCCTGAGTGTGGTGGCGGGAGTGGGATTGGCTTTATCGCATAATTTAACCGCTATGATGACTGCTCCGGTGGCTGCAATTTATTTACTCATCTACTCTGGCTCTTGGTTTTATGCTCATCGCTCCAGGAAACAATTAAATTTATTAGCTCGCCGTTTACTGCTTTTAGCTAGTGCTGCTGGCGCTTGTTTTGCTTTAAGTGCGTTTTATTTATTGCCCGCTTTGGCAGAAAAGCATTTTACGCTCATCGAAACATATATTTTGGGTGATTATTTTAATTTTCGTTTGCACTTTTTGTATTTGCGCCAATTCTTTACAGATAATTTTGGTTATGGTGGTAGTGGTTGGGGTCCCCATGATGGACTGTCATTTTTTTTAGGTATTGCCCAATTAGCAGGAGCAGTTTTAACTGGGGGAGTTTTGTTATGGCAAGTTGGTTGTTTATGGCAAAAAAGGTCTCGGCAGTTATTAGGTGCACAAATTATGATGTGGGGAGGCATGGGCAGTTTGTTAGCTTTAATTCTTTTTTTTACCACCCAAAAATCGCTCTGGTTTTGGGAAATTTTATCTGCTTGGTGGGCTTATATTCAGTTTCCTTGGCGTTTTTTAGGTTTGGGATTGATTTTTTTGGCTCTTTTTAGTGCTTATGGTTTAAGTGTCTTGTCAGGATGGTGGCAAAAAATTATTTTTTGGTTACTATTTGTAGTTTTGCTACTAACTAGTGCTTATCCGAGGCAACTTTTCAGTCAAGGTAATTATACTCAGTACGGCGGGTTACGCTGGGGTAATTATTTCAAACCCAGTCATGCTTTATCTTCCAGCTCGCCATTTTATCGTGCTGACAGTCAAGATATTCAAGCAACTTTAAGTGCCACTTTGGTAGATTACTTGCCAGCTGACTTTGCTAATTCTTGGTCACCAGCACCAGCAACGGTTGTAGGCACCGCTAATCAACCCACCGTTTTGGTAGACAAAATGCATCAGCGCCTATATCAATTTGATTTGCCAGCTGAGAGTTGGTTAGAGTTTACCCTGGCTTATTATCCCGGGTGGCGAGCCCAAATTGATGGGGAGTTCTCTGATATTAGGGTGAGCGAAACTGGTAATATTAAAGTGTGGGTGCCGGCAGGCAAACTTCAGGTGGGATTGTTTCTGACTGCCACTCCAGTGCGCTTTTTTGCTAATGCTTTAAGCTTTGTCAGTTTGATAATAATTATTGCTGAGGGGATGTATTTATCATGGCAAAGGCGCTAGCAGCAAATTTAGATGTGGGAGAAATTAAAAAAAAGACCTTAGGTGGAGCAGCGTCTTTTTTCTTGCGCACTTTGCTGCTTAACGCCATTGGTTTGGCGGCTAATTTAATTTTGGGGGGGGAGCTAACTTTGCGTGATTTTGCTGTTTATGGCATTGTCACTCAAATTATTGGGGTGTTGACTTTTTTTTCTGATGTTGGTTTGGCGTCATCACTGATTCAGCAACAAAAGCCACCTAGTAAAAAAGATTATGCTACCGTATTTTGGTTGCAAATGAGTTTGGCAATTTTTATTGTGCTCTGTTGTGTGGCGGTAGTTAAAAGTGGTGTTTATGCCTCACAGTTACAAGGTGAGGGTGAATGGCTGTTGTATGCCCTTGCCTGCTCTTTTGTGATTGGCACCCTCAAGACTGTCCCCTCCATTAAATTAACCCGTGAGCTTAATTTTGCTAAATTTGTTATTCCGCAAATTTTAGAACAACTAGTATTTAATGGTTTGCTAATTATCTTGGTGATTAACGGTTGGGGACTTAAAGCTTATACTTGGGCAATTTGGGCACGCACTTTAATTGGTACGGCTGTCATGCTTTACTTGGTGCCTTTTTGGCCAGGGGTGAATTTTTCTTTAGCAAGTTTGCGGTGTAGTTTGCAATTTGGTGTTAAGTTTCAATTTAACGATTTACTCTCGCGCCTTAAAGATCAATTCTTTTATCTTTTTGTTGCCATGCAACTGCCACCAGAGCAATTTGGTTTAATCAGTTTTTCTAAAAATTGGTCTATGTATCCATATAATCTTACAGTACAAAATATTATGGCCATTACTTTCCCCACTTTTTCTCGCCTGCAAGATAATCCTAGTTTGCTCAGGCGAGCCCTGGAAAAAACCATTTATTTTATTACCTTGGTGATTTTCCCTCTTTTGGTGGGGATGTGTTTGTTTTTTTATCCTTTAACTCAAGTGATTGGTAAATATCAAAAATGGGAAAGCGCCCTGTTGTCTTTTGTCTGTTTTACTCTCTCCATTGCTCCGGCAGCAATTTCTAGTCCTCTCACCAATATTCTCAATGCGGTGGGTAAAATTAATCAAACCCTCAAGCTCATGATATTTTGGACTCTACTGACTTGGTTGCTGACTCCATTTTTAATGCGTTTTTATGGTTTTAATGGGGTAGCGATTGCTAGTTTACTGATTTCTTTAACTAGTGGAGTAACTGTAGCCATGGTAAAAAAATATTTGCCATTTAGTTTGTGGCCACAAGTTAAAGTGCCTTTGCTGGGGAGTTTGTTCATGGTAGCTTTTGCTCTTCCTTTGCAATCAGTTTGGAGAGAGAGTTTACCAGCTGCTTTAGTTGGCGGGGGATTAACTTTGCTAGTTTATTTTTTAGCAGTGATTATTTTTGGACGCCGGCAACTTTGTTTAGAATTAGCCAGTTTACTCTCTAAGGGGAAGTCATGATTGGTTTTATCTCTGGTAAAATGCAAGTTTTTGGAGAGCGGGTGTTGCTGACTACCGCTGGTGGGGTGGGCTACTTTGTTTTTGTCTCAGAGAAACTTTTAGCAGCTGGCAATCAAGATTATCTGGAGCTTTATATCTATTCCTATATTCGCCAAGATCGCTTTGAATTATATGGCTTTGCTACCCCAGAGCAACTCCAACTTTTTGAGTTGTTGGTAGCAGTTTCTGGTTGTGGACCCAAAACAGCCTTGCTTTTAGCCAGTGGTGGGGTGACAGCCTTAAAGCAGGCAGTGCAGCAAGCCGAAGTGGCTTATTTTACTGCCTTTCCTCGGGTAGGAAAAAAATTAGCCCAAAAACTTATTATTGAACTTAAAAGTAAATTGGGCGGCTTAAAAGACCTAGATTTAACTCCCCAATCAAGTAGCTACACCGACGCTTTGGAAGCTTTGCTGACTTTAGGATTTAGTGAGTCGCAAATTCACCTCGCCTTGCAACAATTAGACTCTCAAACTAAAAGTAGTGGTGAATTAATCAAGCAAGCCTTAAAGTTGCTCCACCCTGCCTAATTTTCTTGACAAACAATTGCTTTTACCTTATAAACTCTAAACATGCGCGAGAATGTTAATCAACTTATTACTCCTGCTTCTACAGAAGAAGAAGTGCTGTTTACCAATTTGCGCGCCTCTTGTTGGGAAGATTTTTTTGGTCAAGATAAAATTAAAAAAGCCCTCAAAATTGGTACCAAGGCTGCAAAAAAGCGTCACGAAGCTTTAGAGCACACTCTTTTTTATGGTCCACCGGGACTAGGCAAAACTACCCTGGCACATTTAATTGCCAAAGAAATGTCTAGTAATATTCGGGTTAGTTCAGGAACGGTTTTAACTAAAGCTGGTGATTTAGCAGCTATTCTCACTTCCCTGGAAGAGAATGATATTTTTTTTATTGATGAAATTCATCGTTTGCCTAAAGTAGTAGAAGAAACTCTTTATCCTGCCATGGAAGACTTTGCTTTAGATTTAGTAATTGGTAAAGGTCCGGCAGCGCGCACGGTGCGGATTGATTTGCCCCCTTTTACTTTGGTGGGAGCCACGACTAAATTTGGCGCCCTCACTGGCCCTTTTCGCGATCGTTTTGGTTTAACTTACCGCTTGCAATTATATGCTGAACCGGAATTAATGGTGATTATTAATCAAGCTGCCAAAAAACTCTCTTTTCCCTTAGATGAGCCCTCTGCCAAGCTCATTGCTCGCCGTGGGCGAGGTACTCCCCGTATTGCCCTCAAGCTGCTCAAACGAGTGCGTGATTTTGCTCAAGTGGAGTGTGCCAATCAAGTTAATTTAGCTATTACCAAACAAGCTCTCTCACTTTTGGATATTGACAGTTTGGGATTAACTGCGGCCGATCGTTTTCTGCTGCAAACAATTGCCCAAAAATTTGCTGGTGGGCCAGTGGGATTAACCACTATTGCTGCTGCTACTAATGAAGATGAGGGTACCATTGCCGAAGTGATTGAACCCTATTTACTGCAAATTGGCTTTATTCAAAAAACTCCCAAAGGCAGAGTTTTAACTGCTTTAGCTCAAAAACATTTAGGTAAAAATACCTGCCACTCCTAAAGAAATTGCCAGCATAATTATGCCAGCCAAAAGGTCACCCATAAAAACTGCTCCTAAAGCTTTGGTAAAAGGCATTTTAATCATTGAAGCAATTGCCGCGCCTGTCCACACTCCAGTTCCTGGCAAGGGAATGCCCACAAAAATAACAATACTCCAAAACTTCAGTAATTCTTTTTGCCAAGATTTTTTATTTGAATTGTCAATTGCGGCTTGATTGCTGGCAACTTGATTGGCTTTGCTGGTAAACTTGCGCTCTAGCCAAGCAGTCAACCAGGGGCAATAGTGGTGCTGCTTCATCACTCGTAATGCTCCTGCAAATAAAGGAATGACCAAAAAAGCCGGTATCATAGAGCCTATTAGCGACCACCAGAGTGCTTGTAGGGGCGCAAAGTTTAAGGCAATGGCAATGGGAATAGAACCGCGCAACTCAATTAAAGGTACAAAAGCAATGACGACAATATAAACAATGGGACTTAGGTTTTTAAGCCACCCAAAAGATGAAAGGAGCATTTCTTGCATGCGGTCATTGTAACATAAAAATTTTGCTAGTGATTAATTGGACTGGCTAACTTTTTTGGCAAATAAAGCCTTTCAATGCGATGTGTAATTTTAATGTAAGAGAAATGTAATTTTCTCTTGTTAAACTTGCTGACAGCCAGTAAGTAAATTATGATTGTCAGCACTTATTCAGCTACCCTGCGGGGGCTAATTGCTTATCAAGTAGTAGCCGAGGTCGATAGTACTAGAGGCAAACCTGGGCTAAGTATTATTGGTTTACCAGAAAAAGCCATTGAAGAAGCCAAAGAGCGCTTAAGCAGTGCTTTGGCAAATTGCGGGGTGAGACTTAAGGCGAAAAAAACTTTAGTTAATTTAGCGCCAGCAGATTTGCCTAAAACAGGTTCTCATTTAGAGCTGGCGCTAGCAGTGGCTTTATGGCAGTTAACTAATGAAAAAGTTTATGCTACCAAGAATGATATCTTTTTTGGAGAGTTAGCCTTAGACGGGAGTATTCGTCGAGTGCGGGGAGCGCTGCCTTTAGTTAATTTTGCCAAGCAAAGTGGTTTTGCTCGCGTTTTTGTGCCGGCTGATAATGTGGGAGAAGTGCAAATACTTACTGGGATTGCGATTTATCCAGTGAAGCATTTATGTCAGGTACTAGATTTTTTAGCCGGTAAAAGTAAGCTGGCGCCCCTGTGCCCGAGCACTTATCAAGTGCAACAAATTAATTGCTCGAGTGATTTTGCTCAGATTATTGGTCAGGCAGCAGCTAAGCGTTGTTTAGAGATTGCTGCTGCTGGTGGTCACAATTTGCTTTTAACTGGTGTGCCTGGAGCAGGCAAAAGCTTGCTGGCGAGTGCATTGCCGGGAATTTTGCCGCCCCTCACCCGGCAAGAAGCTTTAGAATTAACTACTATTTATTCGGTGAGTGGCATGTTACCGGAAAATCAATTAATTAAGTTGCGACCTTGTCGTAGTCCTCATCATAGTATTTCTGCCATCGGTTTAGTTGGCGGGGGACAAAAACTCTTACCTGGAGAAATTTCTTTGGCACATCAAGGTATTTTATTTTTAGATGAATTAGGCGAATTTAGGCGAGACAGTTTGGAGATGTTGCGTCAACCTTTAGAAACCGGCAATATCACCATCGCTCGCTCCGCAGGGCGGGTAGTTTATCCGGCTCGTTTTACCTTGGTAGCTGCCACCAACCCTTGTCCTTGTGGTTTTTATGGCAGTAAAAAGAAAGAGTGTACTTGTTCCCCTCAAGCAATCAAACGTTATCGGCAAAAGTTATCCGGTCCTATTTTAGATCGTCTCGATTTGCAAATTTTTGTCCCCGAAGTTGAGGTGACCCAATTAACCGCCTCTCACTTACCGGCAGAAAGTTCCCTACAAATTAGAAAGCGAGTAGTGCGAGCTCGCTTAAGACAAGCCAAGCGTTACCGGGAGCTTGGGGTGCTAACTAATGCCGCTTTAACCAGTGCTCAAATTCGCACCCATCTTTATTTAAGTAGTGAGGCTAAAAATCTTTTAGCCAAAGCAGCAGCCAAGTTTTGTCTTTCTGCTCGCAGTTATTTCAAAATTATCAAGGTGGCACAAACTATTGCCGATTTGCAAGAGACTCCATCAACACTCATTCAAACCACTCACCTGGCCGAAGCACTATCTTACCGGCGTGAGTCTTTTGGCAGGGCATAGACTCACTCCTGTCACAGCTGATTTAAGGGCTCCATCGTCCAGAGGTAAGATGTCTTACTTATCCGCCATGTGCCCGAGAAAGGAGTTGAACCTTCACGCATGTGCATGCACTAGTTCCTGAAACTAGCCTGTCTACCATTCCAGCACTCGGGCATTAAGTTGCTCTTATTGTAGCAGATTTTTAATTGTCATGAGGTTGGCGTTTGCCACAAAAAAAGCACTGCGGCGCTGCCGCAGTGCTGTGTTGACACTTTAAAAAAATCTTTTTATTTCTGCGCTAATAACTGCAAAGTATTCGCAGAAGCAGCAATCGCGCACTTGCTCCAGTATTCCCACTGGAAAAACTTTAACCGCGTTGGTACTAATTACCAGATTACGGTATTCATCGTCGTCATGAATATTGGCACCAGCTTGCACGTCGATGAATGGTTGCGTTTCACTCAGCCGTTTGACGGCGTCTTGCAAAAACTCCCCCTCTGCCAACCCCACAAACAAACTAATATCGCTGTGGGGATACTTCCCCATAAATAGTGCTTGCGGTCGCTGGCGCATTAACAACCAGGGCTGCAAATAAGACACAATTTTGTCACCAATCTTTCCTTGGCCAGACAAAAAATTATTAAAAGCCCTCAATCTTTTTTGGGCATAGCGCACCGCAAAGTGGGTGATTCTCCCCCCTCTTTGTACCAAAACTACTCCCCTGGCATGTCGCCAGCCACTTATTTCCCCTGCTACCAACATAATAAAACCTCCTCAGTGTCAAAGATCGTCTTTGATAATAAAAGACAAGGCATTGTATCATATATATTCTCAATTGTTTTCTTCCAGAGTAGTAGTAAACACTTAATGGTTTTCTGCCCCATGCATTGATTTTATGTGTATAATGGCTAATGATGTCTGCAGCAGATTATTTGCGTGCCCTTAATGATAAACAGCGCTTAGCGGTGAGTCATACTTGTGGTCCTGCCCTTGTGCTAGCCGGGGCTGGTTCGGGAAAAACTCGAGTTTTAACTACTCGGGTGGTTAATTTGCTCAGGCAAGGTTTGGCAAAACCAGAAAATATTCTTTTAGTCACTTTTACCAATAAGGCAGCTGCAGAAATGAGACAGCGGGTACAAGCTTTAACTAAACTACCCTTACCCATGGCAGGTACTTTTCACGCTTTATCTACCAGAATACTGCGCCGTTTTGCACCCGGGATTAAACTCGACTACAATTTTACCATTTATGATAGTGATGATCAGTTGGCACTACTGAAGGCTTTATATAAAGTTAATTCATGGGACCGGCAAACTTATAAACCTCAAGCGGTGAAAGCAGCAATTTCTGAGGCTAAAAATCACTTACTCACTCCTGAGGATTATGCTCAAACTGTCTACAGTACTTATGGTGAATTTGTCAGCCAAGCTTACCGGGCCTATCAACAGGCTTTATTAGCTGAGCAAGCGCTTGATTTTGATGATTTGCTCAATTACGCTTTAAGACTTTTGCAGCAAGACGCTTTTGCCCGGCGATTTTATCAAGAGCAATTAAAATTTGTTTTAATTGACGAATATCAAGACACCAATACTGCCCAATATCAATTAAGTAAAATTCTGGCTGCTCCGGAGAATAATTTATTTGTGGTGGGCGATTTTAGTCAGAGTATTTATGCTTGGCGCGGGGCTGATTACAAAAATATGCTCGCCTTGCAAAAAGATTATCCTGATTTAACTACTTATCATCTTGACCAAAATTACCGCAGCATCCAGCCAATTTTAACTGCGGCCACCCAAATTATTAGTAAAAATACCACTCATCCAGTGCTTAATTTGTGGACCAATAATAAAATTCAAGCTTTATTGGCAGTTTTTGATTGTGAAACCGGTGAACTAGAAGCTGCCAGCGTTGCGAGCGAAATCAACAAGCTGCAGCGCAATTATCAACTTGCGGATATGGCTATTTTGTATCGCACTAATGCTCAATCGCGCAGCTTTGAGGAAGCTTTAAGTCGTTTAGGCATTCCTTATAAATTAATTGGGGGTTTTAAGTTTTATGAGCGTAAAGAAATCAAAGACGCTTTGTGTTATCTGCGCCTTTTTGTCAACTCTCAAGAGAGTGTTTCTCTCCAGCGAGCCCAAAAAATTGGCAAGCGCCGTTACAATAAATATCTGGCCTGGCGGCAGCAATACTTAGAAAAAAATCCCGCTGACCCGGGACTCCAAGATCCAGCGACAACTTTAGAGGCAATTTTGCAAGCTACCTCATATCGGCAGCTTTATGATCCTAGTGAAGTAGAAGAAGCAGCTAAGCTCGAAAACTTAGCTGAGCTTTTAGCTTATGCCAAACAATTTTCTACCATTAATAGTTTTTTAGAAAACATTGCTTTAGTGCAAGATGAAGTTGATTTGCAAGGTCGCCGCTGGCACGAGAGCAATCGTGATGAGGTATCTTTAATGAGTTTGCATTCAGCTAAAGGTTTGGAGTTTGCGGTGGTATTTATGGTGGGCATGGAAGATAACCTTCTGCCCCATTCTCGCAGTCTTTATGATAGTGAACAATTAGCTGAAGAAAGGCGCTTGTGCTATGTGGGTATCACTCGGGCTAAAGAAAAGCTTTATTTTACTCACGCCAGACGTCGGTGGTCATATAGTGGGGTGATTAATTGTTGTCGCTCTTGCTTTTTGGATGATGTTGGCGCCGGGCTTTTAGATATTCAGCTTAAACAGGCAGACTCTCTGGCAGATAACTCTTGGCAAACTGTCAGGCGGCATAAGCGGTCATCACCATCAACCTCGCCACCAGTAGGCAGATACTTAGATTTGCAAGACACTCAGTTAGATGAATTTTTATATGACGGCATGTCAGCGGCAGATTTATTGCGTCAGCATTAATTAAAATGAGAGAGAAAAAGTGGTATCACTATTTACCAGCAGAATTATTACCTTTGGTTAACCAGAGTTTAACCCTGCTGCGACAAGCTCAACGTGCTCCAGAGCAATTTGATAATTATGATTATGTAGTGTTTCCCTTTGCCAAAGCTTATGAGCCATTTTTGAAAACCTATTTATACAATTTGGGTTTAATTAGCGAGCGCGTTTATTACAGTAAAAAATTTTCTCTTGGTCGTGCTCTTAATCCCGACGTGCATTTGGAACAGCGTGATGAAAATTGGTATTTTGATGATTTAGTTAAAAAATGTGGCGAAAAAGTGGCTCGGGAAATTTGGCAAACTTGGTTGCTGCGTAACCAACTTTTTCATCTTTATCCTGGTGAAATTCATCAGCTGAGTTTGCCACAAGCAGCCGCGGCGATTGATAAATTTATTCGTGCCATTGAACTTTGTACCCACTGCTAGTGTCTCTGCTGGCTTTTATGTATAATAAAGTGGTGACTGGTTTTTCGCCAACTAAGTTAGCGCCAATAGCTCAAGCTATTCGTAGCGATATTTTGCACAGCATTTATACTGCTGGTAGTGGCCATTTGGCAGGTAGCCTAGGAGTGGTAGAAATTTTAACTTATTTATATTTTGTGGCTTTAAACCTGCGTCCGCAGCAGCCAGATTGGCATGAACGAGATTTATTTTTTCTCTCTGCTGGGCATTTGTGCCCCGCGCTTTATGCTACCTTAGCTCAGCGGGGTTTTTTTGCCCGAAAAATTTTGTCGAGTTTGCGTCAATTTGGCTCTCCTTTGCAGGGACATCCCCGGCGACAATTGTCTTTAGGCATTGAGTGCTCTGCTGGCTCTTTGGGTCAGGGTATCTCTCAAGCTGTGGGGGCTGCTTATGCCCTAAAACAGTCAGGCTCCAAAAGAAAAGTAGTGGTGCTTGCCAGTGACGGTGAACAGCAGGAAGGACAATGCTGGGAAGCATATTTATTTGCTGCTCATTATCATTTAGATAATTTGACTCTGATTGTTGATGTCAACGGCATTCAACAGTCGGGTTTGGTTAAGCAAGTCATCAGTTTAGAAGATTTAGCTGCCAAATTTTTAAGTTTTAATTTTGCCTGCACTCGCCCTGCTGGCAACGATTTTAGTGCTTTACATCAAGCTTGGCAACAATTGGCAACAGTAAAAAATTACCCCAAAGCTATTTTGGCTACTACTACCCCTGGTAAGGGAGTGCCACTTTTAGAAAATAATTATCACTATCATGCTGGCATGCCCTCTGCCGCTCTTTGGCAGCAAATTTTTGCCGCTAGCAAAACGGAGTCAGTTGCATGAGTGTCACTCAAAAGCTTTCTAGTCGTGATGGTTTTGGCGCCGGTCTACTATTGGCTGCTAAAAATCATCCTGAGTTAATGGTTTTGTCGGCAGACTTATCATCATCGCTACGTTTAGGAGAACTTAAAAAACGCTGCCCTGCTCAATATTTAGAGCTGGGTATTAGTGAACAAAACATGGCTGGAGTAGCAGCCGGACTAGCACTGATGGGGAAAAAAGTGTTTTTAACCTCTTTTGCCGTTTTTAATCCTGGGCGCAATTGGGAACAAATTCGCTTGAGTATTTGTGAACAAAATTTAGATGTGGTCATTGTTGGCTCTCACGCAGGTTTAGCCACTGGAGCCGATGGCGGCACTCATCAGGCCTTAGAAGATATCTCTTTAACTGCTTGCTTACCCAATCTTAAAGTAGCCGCTCCAGCAGATTATAATCAGGCACAAATAATTACCACTTATTTAGCCAATCATCATGGGCCGGCATATCTGCGCCTGTCACGCTCACGCAGCCTTAATTTTACCCCATTAAATGAACAGTTTTCTTGGGGTCAGGGGCAACTTTTGTGTTGGGGGGAGCAAGTTTTATTAGTTGCTTATGGTTTAACTTGTCAGTTAGCTTTAGAGGCGGCCAGGCAATTGCACTCCCAAGGTATTGCGGCGAGTGTTTTTAATTGTGCCAGCATTAAGCCACTGCCAGCAAAGCAGCTGCTTTTTTTGGCACAACAAACCGGAGCTGTAGTTACCATTGAAGAACATCAGCTCAATTTGGGTTTAGGCAGCATGGTGGCTAGTCTGCTGTCACGCCACTTACCTACCCCCATGGCCATGTTGGGAGTGGCAGATAGTTTTGGTCAGTCTGGCAGTAAAGAGCAATTATTTGCTCATTATGGTTTAACCACCGACAATATTAAAAAACAAGTTATCACTTTGTTGCAGCGCCGTGGTTAAGGGCAAAAAAAGCTGTCCTAAAATTAGGACAGCTGTTCACTCTTTTTATCTATATCCACTAGCGCAATGTTTGCGCGTCGAGTGCTCGTCTCCAAGATGAAATACCACGTTTTTGGATAGCTAGCACTTTACCCGATAAAGTTTTTGAGACATCATAGGAGCCTCTTTTGGCAATTTCCTCAGGAATATGCCTGGGGTGTACCACTACCTCTACCACACAGCGTTTTTTATCTTTGCCATGAAGAGTAAAAGTATTGGTGACATCGGTGTGCAGGTCAGATTTGATATCGGCAGCAATGCATGGTACAACCCCTGCTTTGTCGAAAACGATATTAAAAGTCTCTCCTACTTTTTTGGCAAAACGACTTCCCAGCGCCACACAAACGAATTCTTTACCATTTTCTCTAAAAAAGAGAATACCCTCAGGTCCAACTCTCACTTGTTTGCTATTTAACAGTTGGTATTGAACGCTTTGGGTTTTTTTTACCGCTGTTTTGAGCATAAAGGCATGAAAGTTGCCTTCAACTTCAATTACTGGCAAGTGATATTCTTCTCTGGCTAAATTAGCGCTGGTACTTGCTGCTGCTGTTGGTGTGAATAATACCTGTAGTAAACAACAAATCACACTCCAGCAGCCATATTGGGTATTTCTCACTACCATTCCCTCCAAATTTTTAGTTTTGATAAAAAGAGCGAGGGTGTATTGTAGTAATAATTATCTTTAGAGTCAAGTTAGGCGTATTGTGACAGATACATATTGAACACCCGTCATAACCTAAGATAAGTAGTAGGAGATTAAATATGATGACATTTGAGGAGAAAATGTTGAGTTTTGTTAATTAGTTAAAAGTGTTTCATATGTTTTTGGTAGAGTAAGTAGGAATGATAAAATCTACTTTGATATTAAAGCATTGGAAACTAAATCAGCTTATATTTTAATTGACATAATAGCAAAATCATATACTGCATGGGGATACTTATTCCCAATACAGTTTATTAAAAGTAATTTTCCAAAAAGTATGTGCCTTTAATACAAATCTAATAATAATTATTATTATGTGATACAATGCATGGCGTTCTTTAATTTTTGCTAATTTCACAAGGAGGATTGATTGCCGTGGGAGTTTGCAATCGTTGTGGTGGCACTGGTAGAGTTAAGGGTAAGAAGCAGAAGTGCTTATTTATGAATGAAACGTATCGTTCTGATGTTGTTTGCCCTAAATGTGGTGGTTCTGGTCAGGTAGTTTCTGCTCGAGGTCCTTTAGGAACCGGTTATAATTCTCAAAACAAGAAAGGTGGTAAAGCCCACCACACGCTTTACGCGAAAAACAGCAATGACCACATCAGTTGGGATACTGATCGCAAGGGAAATCATATTGGTGGCTCTGGACATAGGGATAAAGATGGTAAGAAAATTGGCAAAAATTGGTGATTATGTTTATCATCTTGTTGGGCTACAACCCCAACAAGATGATATTTGTTTATGTTTACTTCTGAAAAAGAACCTATTATTTTAACAACCACTGCATGGGATAATCAGCAAACTTATACTACCAGAGATGCTCGTCCCATTCTCAATATTTATTTAAAAAAGTTAAACTTAACATCTCCCCATCGGTTAATGCCGCTCAAGCAAGCTAATTATTTATTCGCTTACTTAAGTCAAGCATATCTTAATAAAAAAATTCCTTTGGGCGAATATGCTGCTCTTGGCCACTATTTTTTTCATTTGCTTGGCAAACATCATCCTCATTCGGCTCTCTTTGATGTTAGTCTTATAGCCAGTCAGTTGTGGTTTACCTCGCACCAATCATCAGTCGATTTATCTAGCGATGAGCAAGAAATTGCTTTTTTTGTGCAGCAGCAAGACCTTTAATTATCGAGTTAGTAATAATGAGTATTATTTAAGATTGAACGCTTTATATTTACGGTTACTCTTTATTTGCCATAATTCCCTATTAATGTTATATATAGCATATATGAGCAAAAATATTTTTCAAAGTCAAAACGCGGTGCGTAAATTTTTTCCGGTAGTGGGTGCTAGTGTTAGTTTAGTGGTCTTTTTTATCGCTTTAGCTAGCGGTATTAATGGCACTGTCAATTATTTTTATTCTCGTGAGCGAGCTTATCCGCGCAATATACGAGAAATGCGCAGTGAAATTGTCAGAGAATATTGTCCTGATAGAGATAAAGATTGTCAATTACCCTATACCGATGAGCAAATTGTTGCGATGCTTGAGGAAGAACGACAGGTACACCTAGCAAATAATCGAGCAGACAATTTTAATCAGGCTGTTCAGGCGTGGTTAATGGCCATTATTGCTAGTGTTTTCATGATTTATTTTGCTAAACAATTAAAGAAATAAGCATTTTTTCATTTCTTCCTAGTTAGTTTCGCGGTTTTCTTGAGATAATGGTATAATATTAGGTCTTCTCTTTGTATTGGTTTGAAAAAATCCGCACTGCGGTCTTGTGAGGAGGTGATTTAAGATGTCAATTGTAGTTCACAATCGTGGTAATGAGCCGGTTAATGAGCTGATTAAACGTTTTAAAAAAATTAGCGTTGCTTTAGATATTCAAACTTTAGTTAAAGAAAGACAATATCATCTACGCCCTTCTCAAGTGCGAAAAAATAATCAAAACGATAATCGGCGGCTAGCGCGGCGTTTGCGCGGCTTAAAGAAAATGAAAAATATTTCTCCCGACATTATTACCAGAATGAATGAAAAACTAGCTTCGGGAAGATAATTTTCATGTTGGCAGAAAAGTTGCGCAATTTGGCTATTATTGCTCATGTTGATCATGGCAAAACCACTTTGGTAGATGGTTTGCTTAAACAAGCTCAAACTTTTGCTCCTCATCAAGCAGAAATGCAGCAGACCACCATTATGGATTCCAATGCTTTGGAGCGGGAGCGTGGGGTGACTATTTTAGCCAAAAACACTGCGGTTTTTTGGCAGGATTATAAAATCAATATTATTGATACACCCGGTCATGCTGATTTTTCTGGTGAGGTGGAGCGAGTGCTTAACATGGCCGAGGGTTGTATTCTCTTGGTTGATTCTTCAGAAGGAGTGCTTTCTCAAACACGCTTTGTTTTAGGTTTGGCATTAAAATTGGGGCTTAAACCCATGGTGGTAGTGAATAAAGTTGATCGCAAAGATCAGCGGGTGACTGAGGTGGTTAATGAAATTAATGATTTATTTCTAGATTTAGCCATTAATGAAGCTCAGCTAGATTTCCCCCTTTTTTATGCAGTTGGTCGTGAAGGAGTGGTGGGACAACAAGTGCAAGCACAAGCTGACGGTAGTCTAAAAATTACCGATAGCCACAATTTAACTCCATTGTTTATTGCCATCACCAAATATATTCCTGCTCCCCCCACGGTAGCAGGGTCAGCTTTGCTGCAAGTGAGCAATCTTGATTTTGATGATTATAAAGGCACTTATGCCATTGGTAAAATTGCTCGAGGGAGCTTGCACCAGGGGCAAACTCTCACTTTACTGCGCCAAGATGCTACTGGTAAAGCCAGCAAAGTTGCCAGTAGCAAAGTGGAGTTTTTGTTTACCTTTAAGGGTTTGGGCAAAGAAGAAGTTAGCCAAGCTCACTGTGGTGACATTGTGGCTTTAACTGGTTTTGCGGGAATTAAAATTTCTGATACGCTTACTGCTGGTGACACTTTAGAACTCCTGCCCCCTATTCAAATCTCGGCACCCACTATTCAGGTGCAATTTTTAGTCTCTACTTCTCCTTTTGTTGGCAAAGAGGGTGAGTTTAATACTTCACGCCAAATTCAAGCCCGCTTGGAAAAAGAGTTAGAGCGTAATGTAGGTTTGCGCTTGAGTCCTGGAGAGAGTAGTGAGAGTTTTTTAGTTTCTGGTAGAGGCGAGTTGCATTTGGCTATTTTAATTGAAAATATGCGTCGTGAAGGTTATGAGTTTAGTGTGGGTAGGCCCGAGGTGATTTTTAAAACTAACAAGAGTGGTCAACAATTGGAACCTTGGGAAGCTCTTAGTATTGAAGTACCCGAAGATTTAGTGGGAGCAGTCACCACCGCTATGGGTGAGCGTAAAGCTGTTTTTAAGAACATGCGCAATCTCAAGTTGGGGGTGCGGTTTGAATACGAAATTTCTTCACGCAATCTCATTGGTTTTCGCAGTGAATTTCAAACTACCACTTCGGGTTTGGGCATTGTTAATTCCGTCTTTTTAGAATATCGTCCTGTTGGTGAACCGATGGCTTGGCATCGAGGTGGAGTGTTTATTGCCGCCAGTAGCGGCAATGCCCTAGCTTATGATTTAAAGAGACTTGAGGAGCGAGGAGTGGCTTTTGTTACTCCTGGTACTCCTTTATATGCGGGCATGATTGTGGGTGAAAATAGTAAAAAAGAAGATATTGTTATCAATCTTTGTAAAGGTAAGAAACTTACCAATGTTCGCTCTAATGCTGACATTTTAATTCGTCTCTCCCCCATTAAACAATTCAGTTTGGAGCAAGCTTTATCATATATTGGCAAAGATGAGCTGATTGAAGTTACCCCCAAAGCAATTCGCTTGCGCAAAAGAAATCTGAGTGTGGCCAGTTCTTACCGATGAGTGAATTAAATTTAACTGCCCTACTGCTGCGCCAAGAAGTGATTAAATTACTGCGGCGTTTTTTTGATACTCAAGGTTTTCAAGAAGTTACCACTCCAATTTTAAATACTGGGGTGCCCCTGGAGCCGCGTGTTTACCCTTTTACTACCACTTGGCACGCTCGCCATCAAGAAACCACTCTTTATTTGCCCATTTATCCGGAGCGCGATATGAAGCGTTTACTGGGTTTAGGTTTGGGCGAGTGTTATACCATTGGCCATTGTTGTCGTAATTTAGAAGCCAGTAGTCCCACTCACCACCCGGAGTTTTTAATGCTCGAGTGGTATCGGCGCGACTGTGATGACACGGCAATTAGGCGCGACACTAAAGCTTTGTTTACTTTCGTGGCTGCTAATTTAGCTCCCCGGCTTAAAGGGGAAGCACGTCTTCATGCCTTGGGAGTAGCTACTTGGCAGTGGCAAACTTTAAGTGTGGCCAAGCTGTGGCAAGAGCGTTTGGGAGTGCCTTTGGATGAATTGCTCACTGAGAGTAACATGGCGCGTTTTGCCCGGCGCTTGGGTTATCAAACTCAAGACAGTAGCTGGGAAGAAAATTTCCAGCAAATTTTTTTCAACGAAATTGAAACTCAACTGCCGCAAACACCTTTTTTTCTCCTGGATTTCCCTGCTCGTCTTTCTCCCCACTGTGCTCGCCAAAAAAATCATCCAGATTTTGCGGCGCGCTTTGAGGTTTATTATCAAGGCCTGGAAATTGGCAATGGTAATAGTGAGTACTTAGATGAAAAAGAAGTGAGTGCTAGTTATTGCAGCGAAAATCAGGCCCGCCGTGCTTTAGGCATACCCACTTTGCCTGCGGACCAAGTGATGCTTCAAGCTATTGGGCAAATGAGGCAATCTGGCCACAGCTTTGCTGGGATTGGTATTGGGGTGGAGCGCTTGACGATGATTTTAACTGGTATTAGGGACATTGGTGAGTTTTATGGGGATTTTAGTCCCCTTTTGTCTTCTAGTTTAAATCCTCCGTAATTATTTTAAAAACCCTATATAACTGCCAAACCCAAGCATATATGCTGCCATTGCGATGGACATATTTTCAGAATTGATATCCTGTTTAGATGCCATTTCTCTCAATTCATCAATAACTGTATCATGCGGCACAATTGTTCCTTCCAAGCCCTTTACAGCCTTTTCAATAATAGACGGCAGCACCATGCACATTTGATAAAAAGCATCTTCTTGCCCTGTTACAAGAGCATAAAACTGGTCAAGACTGACTCTACGAATCAATTTATGTCCTACTTTTTTCTTATCAACTGTAGTCTCCCATTTAATATTCTGAGAACGTTGTGCAATTGCTTCAACCAAAAAGCAAGCACAATCATCATCATTCAAAAGTTGATTTTGCATTTTAATAAATGTCTTACTCGCTGAAGTTGAATTCATGGTATTATGCTTGTTCTTCATTTCTACATATACAGTATGAATGCTGCCAGCATCTGGTATTTCAATTCCAGCGGCATTTTCATAAATAACATCCCAACCGCCTTCTTCGCCATTAGACGGAACATGACAATTTTCCATATACTGAAAAATTCTCTGATGGAAATATCCGATATCATTATTATTTGATTTATCTCTTTGACGAAATATTTCATTACTGACAATTTCTTCCCACGATGACTGATACACCGTCTTATCGAAAATAAGTTTTATTGGGTCAATAATATTTTTGTTGAAACGCTTTAAATTAAAAGATTCCAGTTTTTCACCATATTTTTCAATGGTTGATTTTACATGATTGGTAAAATCTTCTTCTGTAATAAAAGTTAAATGCCACATTATAATACCTCCAATGCCTCTTTTATTTTGAGGGCAATATCATATGCTAAATTGACAGGAACAGCATTTCCGACTTGCTTATACTGTTGCCCCATGCTGCCACAAAATTGCCAGTCGTCCGGAAAGCTTTGACATCTTGCATTCTCCCTGATAGTAAATGGGCGTGGTTCTAGTGGATGACAACGATCTGTCTGCTTTTGACTTGGTGAAGTTAATACCGTCAGAGATGGTTCATCTAAACTCAATCTCCTGAGGATACCTGTTCTACCACCCTCCATATACCAACAGCTTTTCATATATTCCTTAGCTATATCCTTGGGAATATCCCGCCAATAACCTCCTGGAGGAACCAATGCAAAAATTTTTCGCTTAGATTCAGAATAAGGTGTGCCTTCACTTTTAGGACAATCTAAAAGAATATCACGTAACACAGGTTTATATTTGTGTGGCATAGGAAAGTCAAAATGTATTTTATCAACCAAATCATTTCGTATGCCAATGGTAATCAGACGCTCTCTTTTTTGTGCTACGCCATAATCCCAAGCATTTAGGATACTTTTCTGAATTATATACCCTGAATTTTTGAAGATATCTGTAATAGTTTTGTAGGTTCTACCTTTATTATGAGTAAGCAATCCCTTAACATTTTCAAACAAAAACATTTTTGGTTGGAGTTTATCCAAGAACTTTGCATAATGATAAAATAAAGTTCCTCTTGCATCCTCCAACCCCAATCTTTTACCTGCATAAGAAAAAGATTGGCAAGGAGCTCCTCCTGACAGCAAATCAAGCTCTCCTTTTTTTATGTTAAAATATTTCTCTAAATCCAAACATGATATATTAGCAATATCATCGTTGATAACTCTCCAATGAGGACGATTGCATTTCAATGTATCTGAAGCTGCTTTATCAAATTCTATCAATCCAATTGGATCAAATCCTGCTTTTTCAATACCTAAAGCTAATCCTCCTGCGCCGGCAAACAATTCTATTGTTTTAAACGTTTTAACTTCCGTTTTGGTATTTTGAGCCACCGAAATAATATCTCCTACATCGCAATTCAAGGCAGCACATATTTTTGCTATACTCTCAAAAGAAATAGTCTCACTTTTTCCCATACGAGCCATCACATTAAAGCTTACTCCTGCAGCTTCTTTTAATTCAGTTTTGTTCATCTTTTTATCTATAAGCAATTTCCAAAGATTATTATAACAAACTGTCACTTTAATACCTTCTAGAGTCTTAACTACACAGTTATGGTTTATTTAATTATAGTATAAGTCAGCGACCTATTCAACAAATCTCACGTTATAGTTAGATATTCTCTCTATTTTATTTCCTAAAAAAAGTCGGTGTAGCTCCAAGACCACAGAGAATATTTTGCTCACCATGAACTATGTTTTTTGTCAATTTCCTTTTGTTTAATTTGTAAATTTTTAGAGTGCTCATTGAATTTACAGCAAAGATTTTTACTTGATTTTATCTTTAACTCTCCTGCTACAATCTGTTTCAGTAGTAGCAGCTGGTTGGGTGACTAAAAGTTGTCAGAGTTATAGTTGCTACAAAAAAGCCCAGGTATTTACCTGGGCTGTCACTTCAAAATTAAGCGATGGAGCTATTTTTTTGTTTTATTTTATTAAGTTGTTAAACTAGGTAATTGAACTTGATCGACACCTGTACCAAAGAATAATTGTACTATTAAAGTAAATGCTCCCCAAGTAGCTGCTAAAATTAGCAAACCAATTACCGCCGCAGTAATTTTATTGCGAGCCGCCTCCACTTTACCTTTATCACCGCCGGAGGTAATCCAGCTAATGGCGCCAAAGATTAAATAGAAAAAGGTCATTGCGGCCGCAACAATAAAAACCACATCAATTATTTTACTAACTAGCTCATTATAATCAAGGTTACCGCCAATATTAGAAGGTTTTAGAACGCTACCTAAAGTTTTTTCTCCTGTCTTTTGTGCCTGAACCTGACTGACCATTGGCAACATGGCTACTAAAGTAGTCACTCCCCCCGCTAAAGCAAAACTAACCTTTTGCAATTTATTTTTCATATTTCCTTCCTTTGCTTTAATAAGCTTCAACTCTCACTATTTTTAGTATTATGACATCATCATCTTGGCTTGTCAAGAGAATGGCCATGCTGGTAGTAGAGTTAAGATTAAGGCTGGGTAACCGCTGGCAACAAGTTGTCGCCGTAAAATAAAAGATTGACAAATTGTGTTTTATAACATACAATACGTGACTAATAATGATTGCGGTTAGTCATACTAATATTTTTGCCAAGTGGCTAAAAAAATTAAAAGATCATCAGGCTAAAGCTAAGATTATGGCAAATATTGACCGTATGAAAGAAGGCAATCTGGGTGTTACTCGTTTTCTTGGTGAAGGAGTTTTTGAGAAAAAAATTAATTATGCAGGTGGTTATCGTCTTTATTTTACTAACTATCATGAAAGTTAATTTTACTGTTGTGCGGTGGTAATAAAGCCACTCAACAGGCTGATATCAAAGCAGCCAAAAAAATTAGAAAGGAATTAGATGAATCACAAAATTACTGTCAAACCGTATGACACTGCCGAATTTTTAACCACTCCTCAAGATGTGTATTATTACCTCAACGAGGTATTAGCTAGTGGTGACTCGGCTTTAATTGCGGCTGGCTTGGGTAATATTGCTCGTTCTCAAGGTATGACTGCTATTGCTAAAAAAACTGGTCTTAATCGCAGTAATCTTTATCATTCTCTTAATAAAGATGGCAATCCTCAAATTAGCACTGTCAGCAAACTGATTAAATCATTTGGATTTACTCTGGCAGCTATTCCCAGTGATAAATATCACCAATATTTAGCAACAAAAAAAGAATAAAACTGATTAAATTATTTTAGGGTTGGCAGTGGTAATCAAGCGGCTAACTTATGACTTGAGGCTTAAATAGGCAAAGCTGCAGAGTGGTTGACCAATGAGTTCGCTCACTTGAGTACTAATGCTTTTCTGACTCTCGCTAGTAGTATAGCCCAAGTTTTGCAGCAAGGGGCAAAAATACTTTTTAATTTGTCGGTTAGAAAAATTCTGCAAAAAAAGCTCGCGTAAAAAAAGAATTTGCCTAAATACTACCGCCGGTAAGGCGTCTGCTACCAGCAGTTTATCTAAAATTTCTAAAAAAAGCAGCAGCTTTTTTAAGCTGGGTAAGCTTTTTCTAGCACTGCCAGCGTGAGATACCAATTCTACTTGGGCTAAAATTGGCAGATGATGACTAGGAATAATTTGGGCTTTAATTAAATTGCCGCTTTCCAAAAAACAGCGCCTTTTAGAATTAATTTTTCTCACTCCTTTGGCTAAGAGCACTAGTTTGCCTTCTTGCTTGGTTAAAATAGTCACTAGCAAATCACCTTCTTTAAGGGGTTTACTTTTGAGTACTAAAGCTAATAGCTTTTGGTCTGGCTGGCGCATATCTAAAAAACAAACAATTTATTTTTGCCGCCGCAGTGATTGGCGACTTAAAAAACAAGCTTCATCTTACTTGCCGGAGTGGCAAAAGTCAAATTAAAAGTTAGCAGTTAGAAAATTTACTACTCAGGCGTGGCTGTGCTGGGCATACTTAAAGACATTAATGAGGGTGGTGGCAGCTTTTTGTGGGTCAAAGCGTAAATTAAAATCTAAGTCATCTAGCTCATCCAAAAGCCAATACAGCTGTTCGTCTTGATGGTGGTTACCCTTTAGTGATAAAAATTGATAGAGTAAATCATTAGCTATCAGTCGCAGTTGTGACAGCTCGATTTTTTCATTTTGATAATCATTAATCGCTTTGATTAATTGGTTTTTAATAGCTATCATGGTTATAAATTATATAAAAAAATTAATTAAGTGAAAACGCGGTAAAATTCTCACCTGGTAATTTGACGCAGTAGGATTTTTATTTTTCTTGCTTGCCGGAGCGGTCAGCTAAATTAGCGCTAACAAAAACCACCTGCCTAAGGCAGGTGGTTGCAAATTATCAACTCAAAATTATTATTTGATAACTTTGGTAATCGCACCCGCGCCAACTGTGTGACCGCCTTCGCGAATAGCAAAGCGCAAACCTTCGTTCATGGCTACCGGAGCAATTAATTTGACGCTAATTTTAGCGTTATCGCCAGGCATAATCATTTCCATACCAGCAGCTAATTTAATTTCTCCAGTCACATCGGTGGTGCGAATATAAAACTGGGGACGATAACCATTGGCAAAAGGTTTGTGACGTCCACCTTCTTCCTTGGTTAAAATGTATACCTCAGCTTCAAATTCGGTATGAGGAGTGGCAGTACCAGGTTTAGCTAACACTTGACCGCGTTCCACCGCATCTTTTTCAATTCCGCGCAGTAAAATACCTACATTGTCACCGGCCTGACCTTCATCAAGCATTTTTCTAAACATTTCCACTCCGGTAACAGTAGATTTTTGGGTGTCACGCAAACCAACAATTTCTACTTCCTCACCCACTTTTACTTTGCCAGATTCAATTCTGCCAGTTACCACCGTGCCTCTGCCTTGAATGGAGAAAACGTCTTCAATGGGCATTAAGAAGGGTTTGTCTAAATCACGCACAGGATCGGGAATGTATTCATCTACAGTTTTCATTAACTCCACAATCTTCTCTTGCCATTTTTCGTCGCCTTCCAAAGCTTTAAGAGCAGAGACGCGAATTACTGGAGTGTTTTCTCCGTCATAACCATATTTGGTCAACAAGTCACGCACTTCCATTTCTACCAAATCTAACAATTCAGCGTCTTCAACCATATCAGCTTTATTTAAAGCCACCACAATTTTAGGCACATTAACCTGTTTGGCTAAAAGAATATGTTCTCTGGTTTGGGGCATGGGACCATCGGTAGCTGCCACCACCAGAATTGCACCATCCATTTGGGCGGCACCGGTAATCATGTTTTTGACATAATCAGCGTGACCGGGAGCGTCAATGTGAGCATAATGCCTTTTTTCAGTTTCATACTCCAAGTGAGAAATGTTAATGGTCACTCCACGCTTGGCTTCTTCAGGAGCATTATCAATATCTAAATAACCCATGGCTTTGTTGGTGTCAGAGGGGAATTTTTTTGCTAAAGTAGTGGTGATGGCGGCGGAGAGGGTGGTTTTACCATGGTCAACGTGACCAATAGTGCCAATATTTACATGCGGTTTGTTGCGTTCAAATTTATCTGCCATAATTTTTAGTCAATCGCTTCCTTGAGCGATGAGTCCTTTCTTTTTGTGAAAAACTTCTACCTTTTTAAGACCATTATTATAGCACAGATTTACGTATAACATAGATTTTGTATAAGTCCGTGTATAAGTTCACTACTTTTGGGAATAAAATTTTGGAAATAAAACTTGTTAATAAAATCTATTGGGGTTTGATATTTGAGTGCATAGTGTGGTCTTAAATTAT
>CAUUGB010000010.1:0-27573 GCA_963544615.1 uncultured bacterium
ATTACAAGTATATTTGCAAAAAAGCGGTACCAAACAACAACTAGTAAGGGCTTTAGACATTGGCAACAACCTCAACTGGCGCGCAACAGTTAGCGGAAGTTTAGCAGTAGATAAATTAGTCAGTGTCTCCACCGGAAAACTCGCACGAGTGCTTTTGGCAGGAGAACATTATTATGTTACCACAACTGAATAAAAAAGAGGGTTTAGCAAAAGTTAGAGAAACTGCCGCAGCTAATTGCTCCAATCTTAATTTGACAAATATCCGATAATATGATATATTAAGTTTTGCTTGAATGCCGCTGGTGATAGCCACCGGCAAAGCGCTCAAGCTCTTTAACACTGAACTCAATTCCCCCATTGAGGGAAAATTTATCGCTCCCACAGGGAGCAGAAAGGAGTCCCATCATGATAAGCATTAGGATGATGAGACGGATTTTTTGGTTTGTGGCAATATACATTGGACTTGCCGTGGGCATTGCCTCCCACAGCGAGCTGGTGGCAATGGGGATAGGTAAGTATCCCATTATTTTTGTCGCAAAGTGGACCGGCATTTTGTTCGGCTCCATTTTTTGCGAGGCGCTGCTTTTCGTGAGCGCCAGGCTTTTTGCCGATTGGTATTTTTTTTGCTAGATTGAAAAAATACCAGAAACGGCGAGCAAAAAGCCGCAAGTGGTATTAGAGTTCAGTTGTTCTCGCCCCCGATGATTTCGGGGGCTTTTTTATTTAATTTAAACAATTACAGCCAACTTACTCATAGGTGCTATATCAACAAATTAACTAATGTTTGCCGCTACTCACAAGTGTTTAGATGGCATCACTAAGTTTTTTCTCTCTCTTTATGTTATAATATTACTCATCAGGTCATTTACGACCTACAGTTCTTTATCTTTGAGCCCACAGAAAGGTGGAGGAGAATTTTGCTGTTGATAGCATTTTTAGGAGTGGTGATGTGCGTGGCTGCCACTGGAGCCACGTATGCTCTGGCCGGATACTTGGTGGGAGCTAGTTTTAGTCAGTGGCAAGCACAGTTGCTAGTGGCTGGTTTTGCCCTAGTGACTGCCGCTGCATTGGCGCAGGGGTTGTTTTTTTTGTGTTGGCTGGAGAGCGTGCTGGAAGAGCGCGCCAGTAAAGCCAAACGCCTAGCGGCTCAAGATTAACTTTTTGCCCACCATAGCGGTGGGCTTTTTTTGCAGCAAAACTTGATAACAAAATGTCACCACTGAGATAATTGAGAAAAACCGCCACAACCAAAAAGGTAGCTAGTCATAAATATAAATAAAACGGCAGTGAGCCTTCATCGGGACTCGAACCCGAGACCTCAGTCTTACCAAGACTGCGCTCTACCACCTGAGCTATGAAGGCAGGTGCTGTGCTTATTGTACCATTAAAATTATGCCTACCTAAACAATCCAACTATTCACCTCACTCAATAGTCACTCACCAATTTGCTCCCCTACCTCACTAACACCACCTCATCTTGAGGAACTAACATGATATAATTTTGCCTATGGCGAAAAAAATTAGCAAAGAGCAGCTGCACGTAGTCGATGTCAATACCACCCCCAACTTTTCTGCCTTAGAAGAAAAAATTGCCGACTACTGGGAACAACAGCACATTTTTGCCCGCTCCCTAGCACAAACCGCTGGAGGGCAAGAGTTTGTTTTTTACGATGGCCCTCCGTTTGCCACTGGACTCCCACATTATGGTCACTTAGTCGCTTCTACCACCAAAGATGTTTTCCCTCGCTTTCAAACTATGCGCGGCAAGCATGTAGAGCGAGTGTGGGGCTGGGATTGCCATGGGCTACCGATTGAAAACATTATTGAAAAAGAATTAGCGCTCAAAGATAAAAAAGCGCTGGAAGAGTTTGGGGTCAGCAAATTCTGCGAACATTGCCGCAGTAAAGTGGATCTTTACTCCGACGCGTGGAAAAAAACCATTAAGCGTTTAGGGCGATTTGTTGATATGGAGCACGCCTACCGCACCATGGATAGCAATTTTATGGATAGCGAATGGCGTGTTTTTAGCCAACTCTGGAAAAAAGGATTGGTATATCAAGATTATAAATCCATGCATATTTGCCCGCGCTGTGCCACGGCGCTATCTAATTTTGAGGTGACCCTAGGTTATAAAGAGGTCACAGATTGGTCGGTGATTGCTCGCTTTAAGCTTGCCCCCCAAAGTTTGGGCATTAAAGATGAAGTTAGCGCTCTAGCTTGGACTACCACTCCCTGGACACTCCCAGGCAATATGCTTTTGGCAGTTAATCCTCAAGCCACTTATGTTTTAGTTGATTGTCAAAGTGAAACTGGCAGAGAGAAAGTAATTTTAGCCAAACAACGCCTAGAAGTATTAGCGCCTTTTAAGTATCAAATTATCAAAGAGGTAACAGGTAAAGATTTACTTAACATTAGTTATCAGCCTCTCATGCCTTATTTTGCCCACACTCCCAAGGCTTTTCGGATAGTGGCAGGAGATTTTGTGACTTTAAGTGAGGGTACCGGCATAGTGCATGTGGCTCCCGCTTATGGCGAAGACGATTACCAACTAGGCAAACAACAAGGTTTGGAAATTATTCATCACGTTGATTTAACGGGCAAAATTATTGACCAAGTAGTGGACTTTGCTGACATGGAAGTCCGCGATCCGGCTGATCCGAGCCAAATTGATGTCGCCATCATTAAGTACTTAGCCAAAAATCAACAACTTTTTGCTAAAGCCAAAATTAAACACTCCTATCCCCACTGTTGGCGTTGTGACCATGCGCTGCTTAATTATGCTACCAGCAGTTTTTTTATTAAAGTAACTGCCATTAAAAAAGAATTGCTAAAAGCAAATAAAAAAATCAACTGGCTGCCAGCACATTTTCGCGACGGACGGATGGGTGATTGGCTGGCCAATGCCCGCGACTGGGCAATTTCGCGTGGTCGCTACTGGGGCACACCAATTCCTTTATGGCAAAGTGATGATGGCGAGTTTATTTGTGTTGCCTCACAAAAACAACTAGAACAATTGTGCGGGCAAAAAGTCCCTGATTTACACAAACACTTGGTTGATAAAATTGTCATCAAGAAAAATGGCAAGACTTATCGCCGTATTAGCGAAGTTTTTGATTGTTGGTTTGAATCGGGTAGTATGCCCTTTTTTAGTCAGCACTTTCCTGCTGATTTTATCTCAGAAGGGCAAGACCAAACTCGAGGCTGGTTTTACACGCTGCTCGTTTTAGCCGTAGCTCTTAAAGGAGAGAGTTCTTACAAGAATGTATTGGTAAATGGGGTAATTTTGGCTGCTGATGGCAAAAAAATGAGCAAAAAACTGCAAAACTATCCCGACCCGGAAATCATGTTCCAAAAATATGGCGCCGACATGTTGCGCTTGTATTTAATGACCTCGCCAGTAATGAAAGCAGAAAGTTTGAACTTTGATGAAAAAGATGTGGAGCGGTTAAGGCGACAAGTGTTGGTAACTTGTTGGCATGTTTTTGCTTTTGCCATCAGCAATTTACCCCTACCAAAATCACGAGAATTAAAGGCAGCTAATTTAGCTAAGGCACATTGGTTAGATCGCTACCTAATAACTGAAATTGAGAAATTAACCACCGCTGTCACTGCCGATATGGAAAGTTACCGCATTATTAATGCTGGCAGAAGTCTGATTGCTTTTGTGGATGACTTGTCTAATTTTTATTTGCGCTTATCTCGCCAAAGACTGAAAACTGACTCTCTGGGGGGACAAGCTTTATATTTTGCCCTTTACCGTTTGAGTTTACTTTTTGCTCCAATTATGCCATTTTTCTCTGAACTGCTTTATCAAAATTTAGCTGGGAGTAAAGACTCGGTGCATTTGGAAGCTTGGCCTACCCCAGCAGCTGGTTTTGTAGTCAACCCTCTCTTAGCACCACAAGCAGAATTGCTGAAACAAGTGATTAGCACTGGTCAATTTGAGCGCAAAAAACTCGGACTAAAAATCCGCCAGCCACTAGCATCTCTCACCGTGAGCCTGCCCCCCAAAAAACTACCACTCCTCCAACATGGCGAGATACAAACTTTAATCAAACAAGAACTCAACGTGAAGGAATTAATGCTGCAAGAAAACCCCACTGAGTTAAAGCTAGAATTTGCCACTCAATTAACGCCAGAACTATTAGCGGAAGGACAAGCACGAGAGCTGATGCGCCAAATTGCCCAAGAGCGCAAAAAGCAAGGACTTGGCGCCAAAGATACCTGGGAATACCCCGTAGCGAGTATTCCTCAAGGATGGCAAGAAAAAATTGAGGCTCACACCAATACTAAATTAATTTTGCCAAGTAAGTAACATGCGCCAAAAATCTCTTTTTGACTTGTGCTTGCTGCTGGTAATTGTCCTCCTTTTTGCTGGCAAACTGTATTTGCAAAAAATTAGCAAGGTCTCTTTGGGTGCCAGTTACACCAATCCGCAAACTTACGGCACTTTTTTTGCTCCCAGCATGATAGCTACCCCTATTGATGAGGCAGTAGCAAGTCGGGCAAGTTGGCTGGCAGAGAGCTTAACCTGTGAAGCGTGCTTGGTGGTAGAAAAAAATAGTAAACAAATTTTGTTTGCCAAAAATGCTACTACTCCACATTATCCCGCTTCTACCACTAAAATTATCACTGCCTTGGTGGCTAACGAAATTTATCCTGAAGCAACTCTTTTTACGCTCACTGCCACTGACCTAGCTGCTGGCAATATTCTGAATTTGAGGGCGGGAGAAGTTTTGAGTAAGAGAGAACTTTTAGAAGCTCTTCTTATTGCCAGCGCCAATGAAGCCGGAACTATTTTTGCCAATCACAGTCCTGGTGGCTACCAAGACTTTGTGGCTCAAATGAATAGCAAAGCCAAACGATTAAATTTGAGTCAAACTCACTTTACCAACCCTCAAGGATATGACGACTATTTGCAACAAAGCAGCGCTAAAGATTTAGCTTTGGCAAGTTTGGAGTTGTTGCGCTACCCTAATTTAAGCCAAATTGTCGCCAAAAATTCTGGGAGTTTAAGACGCAATGGGAGACCGATTTATTACCAAAGCACCAATCAATTATTTTTTCTCCCTCACTCATACCAAGTTAAAGGCATTAAAACAGGCACAGAAAAATTAGCTAAACAAGTTTTGGTTTCTCTCCTCGCTCAAGATAATCATGAGTTACTTGTGGTTGTGCTTTCAGCACAAAATCGCTATAATGATACCCTAAAGTTGGCAGATTTTACTTTTTCTAATTTTGTATGGCGGCAAGAACAAATAAACTTACTTTAACTGAATTTATGAGTTACTCGCGCACTTTTTGGGCGGGGTTTGGGATATTTTTGCTTTGCTTAACCATTTACGGTCTTTTTACCGGCCTGCTGTCTTTGCTCAATAAAGGCGTGGTGCCTTGCGAGGAACATCAACCCAGCTATGCTTTTGCCAACGGGGAGCCGACTAAAATTAATGGGGCAGCTTTCCCCACTATTAATACCGACCCCCAGCCAACTTCATACACCCTGGCTATGAAGCTAAATACTCAAGATGATAAACCGGTGTGGCCACGCTTTGGACAGACTTTTTTGAATGCTGATTTATCAATGGGAATTGCCAATGTATATAAACTGCAACCTTTGCACCAAACTTTTAATGCCGATCAAGCTGCCCGTGATATTGCTCGCAGACTTGATTTTTCTCCTATTCCACAAATTTTAGATGCGCGGACTGTTTCTTTTAGCAAAAGCAATCCACCCTTAGAAGAAACGCTCAACATCGATTTGAAAACTATGTTTGTCACCCTGAAAACCAATGCTTTAACTACCACCAATTATTTTGGCACCTTAAGTCCCAATGGCATTAGATTGGTGCCCGACCGAGTGGACGCCCTGCAAGCGGTAACTGCCTACTTAGAAAAAGCAGGCATTCTGCCAGAGGAAGATTTTTCTCAATCGTCAGCTCTAGTAGAATACTATCGCAGCGTAGGAGGTAATTTAGAATTGGTTGAAAGTGAACGCGAGGCAGATTATGCCATGGTACCTTTATCACACCAGCCACTTGCAGGCACAGTTAATCGCTACCCCATACCTGGTCAATGCCAAGAAGAAAATACCCAATATCGTTTTTTTGGACCCGACAATTTCCCCAGCATTAAAGCTCTGGTAGGACGCAATCGTCAGGGCGAGGACGTGGTGGTAGGTTTGGAAAATTATTATTATCAAATTGATTACAGTGATGTGGCCACTTATCCCCTGCGTTCAGTGGCAGAAGCCTGGCAATCATTACAAAACGGTCAAGCATATGTGATCAATCCGCGCCAAGTAGAAAAAGCCGTGATTAAACAAGTAGAGCTAGGCTACTATGAAAGCCATCAAGAACAAAATTACCTGGTGCCAATTTACATTTTTAGCGGCGAAAATGGAGTAGTTGCCTATACCCAAGCTTTACACCCCCGGGTGTTAGAGTAAGCAAAACACCAAGAGTGAGTAAACCTGCGGTATAATAGTTGCTGTGCAAAAGAGAAGAACCAGAATTGCCCCCTCACCTACCGGCATTGCTCATATTGGTACGGCGTGGCAAGCAATTTTTAATGCTGCCATTGCTCACCAATCTGGGGGTGAATTTTTAGTGCGGATTGAAGATACTGACCAAGTGCGTTTGGTAAAAGAAGCCGAAGCCACTATTTACGAAGCTTTCTCTTGGCTGGGAATTGATTATGATGAGGGAGGCATTAAAGGCGGACCTCATGCTCCTTATCATCAGAGCAAAAGACTGGAAATTTATCAGCAACACGCCCAACAACTTTTAGAAAAAGGCTGGGCATATTATTGTTTTGCCAGTAAAAGCGAGCTAGAGCAAATGCGACGCGAACAAATTGCTCAAGGCAAATTACCTCGCTATGATGGTCGCTGGCGTGACGCCGACCCGAGTGAGGTAGCCAAGCGACTTGAAAATGGCGATGAACACGTAATTCGTCTGAAAGTTCCCCGTGGGAGAACCATTACTTTTACCGACGCGATTAGAGGAGAAATTTCTTTTCAAACTGATTTAATCGACGATCAAGTACTAATTAAAGCTGATGGTTTTCCCACTTATCATCTAGCAGTAGTGGTAGATGACCATTTAATGGAAATCACCCACGTGCTGCGGGGCGAAGAATGGATTTCTTCTGCCCCCAAACATTTACTGCTATACGAAGCCTTTGGCTGGCAGCCACCAACTTTTGCCCATTTACCTTTAATCCGCAATCGCGACAAAAGTAAAATTTCTAAAAGAAAAAATGATGTTTCTATTTTGTCTTACCGCCAAAAGGGTTACCTGCCTGAGGCAGTAATCAATTTTATTTCTCTTTTGGGTTGGTCGCACCCCGAAGGCAAAGATATTTTCCCTCACAGCGAATTTGAAAAATTGGTAAGCTTAGAGCGCATCCAAACCACTGCTCCTATTTTTGATATTGAAAAATTAAATTGGTATAACGGTTATTATTTGCGCAAATTAGTAGAGCAGCAAGGAGTGGGAAAATTAGCTAAACTGCTTTTAGCCGGTGGCTTTGTACACCGTAGCTTTCCCACCAAAAAGTTAGAAGAGGTAATTCCCTTAATTTACCAGCGCCTGGTCACTTTAGCAGATTTTAGTGATTTAACCAATTTTTTCTGGCAAGAAATTACCATTCCTCAAGACAAACTCTTAAAAAAAAGTTCAGCAGCAGAAGTTTTTTCACAACTGGTGGGCACTAAAGCCGCTTTAGAAAAAATTTCCTGGCAAGAGAGCGAAATTGAGCAAACTATTCGTGCTGTACAAGAGCAAAAACAATATAAAAAAAGTCAGTACTTTATGATGCTGCGCCTGAGTGTCACCGGTAAAACTGCCACCCCGCCCCTGTTTGCTACCATGGCAGTTTTAGGACAGAAAAAAGTTTTTCAAAGAATTGATCAAGCAATTTTACTAGTGAAAGGCAAACATGATAGCTAAAGGAAGCACTGCTAGTTTAAGAATGCAACCAGCAACTGCTCACGCACCACAAAGGGTGGTGGTTAATAATCGCAATTTGGGAGCTGCCGGGAGCATGTCGCAAGGATTTTGCACCACTAACACCATTAATATTCGCGACAAAGTGCAGCTAAAAAACATGATGGTTAAAGCTAATCAAGCAGGTTACTGCACCAACCCCTTAGAACAGCGCCGGCTGCAACAACAAATCAACAAAAAAGCACAACACGTTTATGGCGCTGGCAGCAAAGAAGCAACTATTATTAATCAAAGTGTCCGCCAAAGCATGGTTAGTACAACTACCAACCCCGGAGTGAGACAAACCAACACCGGGAGTTTTGGCGCCGCCCTCAATAGTAAAATCAATCAAAAATAAACAGGAAGGAAATATGCCGACAATTAAAAAAGCTGTAATTACCGATGCTGGTTTTGCCAGTCGCTATTTACCTATTACCAAAACCATTCCTAAAGCCATGTTGCCTTTAGGCAATCGCCCCATTATGCAGCTGGCGGTGGAAGAATGTGTTACCGCAGGTATTGAAGAGATTATTATTGTGGCCACTCCAGAGGGTAAGCCTATTTACGAGGATTACTTTAACAACAGTGTTAACCGAATTAGAAAGCAGCTTGCTTCTCAAGGCAAAGAGGATCGCTATGCGCCAGTACAGCAAGTGCTAGACTACCCCAAAATTGTGGTGATTGAACAAGACCCAGCGCTACCTTATGGCAATGGTTCGCCAATTGTTTCTGCGCGCAACTTTGTCGCCAAAGAAGATGCTTTTTTAGTACTTTATTCTGATGACGTTATTTTTGGCACTTCGGATGCCAAAGCTTTGGTAGAAGCATATGAAAAAAATCCCGATGCAAAAGCAATTATCATGGCTCAAGATATGACTGGTGGAGATGTGAGCAAATACGGGGTAATCTCACCCAAAGCTGGGGGAGCAAATTTACTTGACAACATTGTGGAAAAACCCAAACCGGGCACTGAACCTTCGCATTTAGTATCTTATGGACGATATTTATTAACTCAAGAAGTATTCAAACATTTGCATGCCAGTAACACCGGGCTTGATGGTGAACTCTGGACAGTGGACGCAATTACCACCATAGCTAAAAATGATAAAGTACTGATTGCCACCACCAAGGGTCAATGGATGACCACCGGGGATCCAGAAAATTATTTTCTGGCTCACCTCAAATATGTGCTTGATCATGAGCCGTATGCCAACAAGGTAACAGAATTTATTAAACAATGTGGAAAATAATTGAGCAACTTTTTGATGACAATGCCCGCCAGCTAAAAAAATATGGGCACTTGGTAACACAAATTAACAACTACGCTAGCGAACTCAAAAACCTCAGCGACCAAGCACTTCAAGGGCAAACTGCCAAACTTAAAGCTCAACTAAAAACTTACCTCGACCAAGGTAAAAGCGAAGCAGCTGCGCTTGATTTGTTGCTGCCAGAAGCTTTTGCCACCGTGAGAGAAGTAGCAGAGCGAGTGCTGGGACTGCGTCACTTTGAAGTGCAACTTTTAGCAGGTATTGGTTTGCACTACGGCAAAATCACTGAGCAAAAAACCGGCGAGGGCAAAACGCTCACCGTTACCTGCCCACTTTACCTCAATGCTTTACTAGAAAAAGGCGTTCAGCTGGTAACTGTCAATGACTACTTAGCCGAAATTGGCGCTGGTTGGATGGGGCAAATTTATCATTTTTTGGGTCTGAAAACAGCCGTGATTATTCACGATCAAGCCAAAATGTTTGCTCCCGAAGTCCAAAGTGGAGATAGGGGGGATGAAAGGCTAGAACACTTTGTGCCCATTAGTAGGCAGCAAGCTTATTTATGCGATATTGTTTATGGCACCAATAATGAATTTGGTTTTGATTACCTGCGCGACAATATGGTCAGCGATTTAAGCCAAATGGTGCAAAGACAAGACTATTCTCATCACTATGCCATTGTGGATGAGGCTGACTCAATTTTAATTGATGAAGCCCGTACCCCGCTGATTATTAGTGCTCCCGATAGCAAGCCCACTCATAAATACCACGATTATGCCCGCATGGTTTTGCAGCTGGTGAAAGACAGCGATTATAGTTTAGATGAAAAAGCCAAAACTGCCACTCTCACCGATTTGGGAGTTAAACGCCTAGAAGCACGCCTAGGAGTTAAAAACCTTTATCAAGAACAATTTGACACCATTCACTACCTAGAAAATGCTCTAAAAGCCCAAGTACTTTATCACCGTGATAAGGAATATATTGTTAAAGATGAACAAATTATTATTGTGGATGAACACACCGGCAGACTCATGCATGGCAGGCGTTACAGCAATGGGCTTCATCAAGCAATTGAAGCTAAAGAGGGGGTGCCAATTCAACAAGAGTCGCGCACTCTGGCTACTATTTCGCTGCAAAATTATTTTCGCCTTTATCACAAACTTGCCGGCATGACTGGGACTGCTGCCACCGAAGCGGAGGAATTTAGCAAAATTTATCATACTGGAGTTTTAATTGTGCCCACTCACCTACCAATTAAAAGACAAGACAAAAATGATTTAATTTACAAAACTGCTGCCGCTAAATATTCTGCCTTGGTGGCCGAAGTAGAAACCATTCACCAAACCGGACAGCCAATTTTAATCGGCACCCGCAGTATTGAACACAATCAAATTGTCTCTCACTTGCTACAAAAAAAAGGCATTAAACACCAAGTGCTCAATGCCAAAAACAACGAGCGAGAAGCTTTTATTATTGCTGCTGCTGGTAAAAAAGACGCTATCACCGTAGCTACTAATATTGCCGGGCGGGGAGTTGATATTGTCTTGGGTGGCGCTAAACCAGAAATTAAAGATTTTCGCCGCGAAAACAATCAATATGATGAGCTAAAGTATCAAGCAGCTCTTAAAGATTGGCAGCAAGCCAACAGTCAGGTAAAAGCCCTGGGTGGACTAGCTATTTTAGGGGCAGAGCGGCATGAATCACGGCGCATTGATAATCAGTTGCGTGGACGCGCCGGCAGACAAGGTGACCCCGGTAGTTCTCGTTTTTACGTGGCTTTAGACGATGAAATCATGCGCATTTTCGGTGGCGAGCAAATTGCCAAATTAATGGAAATTCTCAAAATTCCCGCCAGCCAACCTATTGAAGCCAGAGTGGTGGGTAAATCAATTGAATCAGCTCAAACCAGAGTAGAAGGTTTCTTTTTTGACCAAAGACAAAGATTGGTGGAGTTTGATGATGTGATGAATAAGCAGCGAGAAATTATTTATAAAAAACGTCGCCAGTTTTTGCAACTCTCCAGCCGTGATTTAGATACCACCTCCACCAACGAAGTAACTACCGCTGGAGAAACTTTGCGCACTCACATTTGGCAATATTTAGATGAAGCTATTAGCAGCAATGTTACCGCTAGCTTTAGCTTAGCAGATGGCAGTGAAGCCGCCCACAAAGCTCATCAACAAATCAGCAATTTTATTAACAAGATTATTCCTTTTGATACTACCTCACAACAAAATTTAGACCAAATCCTGCACCAACTTGGCGACGATAGTGAAAAAATTATCACCAAACTGCAAGGCTTGGCAAAAAAAACTTATCAAGCCAGAGAACAAGCCATTGGTAAAGAGCTCACAGTAGAAATTGAAAAACAAGTAATTTTAGGCACTATAGATCAATTATGGATGGATCACTTAGATGCCATGGAAGATTTACGTCAAGGCATTTGGATGCGTGGCGATAAAAACACCGTGATTGCGGAATATAAAAAAGAAGCTTTTGCTCTTTTTGAAAAACTCATGGCTGCCATCAAGCAAACCATAGTAGAGAGAATTTTTCGCACAGAAATTAACCCTCAAGCCTTAGTTGCTCAACAAATTGCCGCGTCAGAGCGCTTGCTGGCTCAAGCACAAACTTCAGACGGCAAAACTGCCGCTGCCCCTTTACCTAGCGCCCAACAGCAAAAAGTGGCTGCCCCTAATTTGGCCACCAAAGGCGATAGTAGCAGTTTAGCAGCGGCCTTAAAACAAAGGCAAGAGCGCCTAAGTAAAAATCCGGGGGCAAACCCCGCCTCTCAGCCAATAACGGCAGGTAAAACTAAAGTAGGACGCAATGACCCTTGCCCCTGTGGCTCGGGTAAAAAATACAAAAAGTGCTGTGGTAGAGCGAGTTAATGAAAATAGTTTCTTGGAATGTTAATGGACTACGGGCAATTCTGCGCAAAAATTTTTTGTCTTTTTTAACCACTTGGCAAGCCGAAATGGTGTGTTTGCAAGAAACTAAAACTAATCGTGACTTGCCTTTAGGTTTGACTAATTACCAAGAATTTTGGGGGCACGGGCAACGCCCTGGCTATTCAGGCACTTTAATTCTCTTAAAGAAAAATTTGGCTCCACAAGTAGTTCGCCGCCAACCAGGAGAATTTCTCGCTGCTGAGGGTCGCTGTGTTTGGCTGGAATTTCCTCAATATCATTTTTTTAATCTTTATTTTCCTAATGGCGGGCACCAAGCCACACGGCTGAATTACAAAATGGCTTATTACCAAGAATTTTTCGCTTTGATAACTTCTTTAACCCCCACTAAAGGAGTAATTTTTACCGGTGATGTGAACACCGCTCACCAAGAAATTGATTTAGCCAGACCCAAAGAAAATTCTACTCACACGGGGTTTTTACCTCAAGAACGGGCTTGGTTAGACCAAGTAGTTGCTGCTGGCTTTGTTGATGTTTGGCGCCACTTGCATCCCCAAGAAAAAGGTTATAGTTGGTGGGATTACAAAACCCGAGCACGAGAGCGTAATGTAGGTTGGCGGATTGATTATTTTTTTGCTAGTCAGGAGTTATTAGGTAGGATTAAAACTTGCCAAATTTTAGCTGACGTACTTGGTTCTGATCATGCCCCAATAGCCTTAGAGCTTGCTTAAAAGCTTAAAGTTATTTACCAAAACGGCGCTGACGATTGGCATACTCAGCCACGGCTAAGCGTAAATCTTGTCGAGTCCACTCCGGCATCATTTTCGCAGAAAAATACAATTCACTATAAGCTGCTTGCCAACTCATAAAACCAGACAGGCGTTGCTCGCCACCGGTTCTAATAATTAAATCTGGGTCGGGTAAATTAGTTATACCAGTATCGAGCGCCTGACTTAAATTAGCCAAGGTAATTTCACTCACCTGCTCCTGCAGCAGCGTGTTGGCAGCACGCACAATTTCATCTCTGCCACCATAATTGTAGGCAATAGTCAGAGTCATGGCAGTGCCAGTAACAGTAGTAGCTAAAGCTTGGTCAATTAATTTGTTTAAGTCGGCAGGCAAATTATTGCGCCTGCCAATAAAATTCAGCCGCACTCCTTGAGATTTGAGCCGCGTGGCGAAATCAGTTAAAAACATTTTTACCAAAGTTAAAATTCCCTCTATCTCCATTGGTGGTCGCCCCCAATTTTCAGTGCTAAAACCCCAAATAGTAAAATAAGGCAATTTTAAAGCTAAAGCTTCACTGACCAACTCGGGAAATACTTTATCCACCACCACCCGGTGACCATCCAACACTCCCCGATTAACGCTTTTAGCCCAGCGCCTATTGCCGTCAGGAATTAAAGCTAAATGTTTTAAGGTAGTACTCATAATTTGTCTCCAAGAGAAACGTGCTGGGCTATTTTAGCATATTAGCGGCTCATCCCCCTGCCGAAAAGGAAATTAGAGCTGGCTTAAAATTAAAGTTAGCCCCCCGACAAATAAACTCACACATGCGTGTGCTCACATACAACTCTGGAAAATGAGCCTATGAAAAAATGGTGTATAATTAACTAATGTTATCAACTCTGCGCTGGAGCGCTGGTTTTAGTATTCTACTGTTGGTTTTGTTTGGCTTAACTTCTCCACTCGTGCTGCAAGCTGCAGATGAATTAGGCCCTCCTTCTCAGGCAGGAGACGCATTGAGAGCCACTAGTGAACTGCGCCTCAACGCTCAAGAACCAAAGAGTGTTGAGAGCGCGGGTTATGACACGATTGCTAAAATAGTTGATCGCGCCATTAGGGTGCTTTTGGTAGGAGGAGCGGTGGCTTTTATGCTGCTAATTTTATCTTCTGGATATAAACTAGTTTTTGCCGCGGACAAACAGCAACAGTTGGGGCAAATCAAAACTAATTTAACCACTGGAGTCATGGGTATTTTAGTTATAGCTGCGGCTTGGTGGATAGTGAAACTGTTGGAAAAATCCTTGGGCATGGAAATAACATAAACAACATATGTACAGTAAATTAAAGATATTAGCCTTATTAGCTATCACCACTTTTTTGCTGGGAGTGGGAAAACTAGCCATCACCTCCACTCCAGTGTCTGCCATAAATAATAATGGTATAGGAACAATTAGTGAACCCACAGTAGGTCTGCATCAAAAATACAAAGATGTAAAAACAGGCTCCAGCGAGTTTGTGAATAATGTGCTTAAATTTTTAACTGGTATTGCGGCAGTGTGGCTACTGATTACCATCATTACCGCTGGGATAAGAATTATTCCAGAAGTCCTGAAGATTTTGCCACCGAAATGAAGCGCATTATGTGGGCAAGTGCAGGAATGATTTTAGTCGCCCTAGCCTATATTTTGGTTACCTGGATACTCAAGTCTTTCTTTAATGATGCCGCATTTATTGATAATCCAGTCGAGTATATTATCAAAACATAACCATGAAACTAATTCCTATAGCTGCAGCTGAAGAAAAAATTGGTAAAGATGTTAAAATGCTGATTTCCACCAATCCCGGCACCATTGCTTGGGATAGCTATATTAAAACTGCCATTGACCTGGTTTTTTTTATGAGTGCAGTGGCAGTGTTTGTGTTTTTACTCCTGGGCGCATACGAAATTATTAGTGCTAATGGCAACCGACAAAGCATGGAAAGTGGCAAAAGCAGAATTGTTTGGGCACTGGCAGGCTTGGTGGTGGTGGCCGGCGGCTTTATTATTTGGAAACTCATGATGGAAGTGGTTGGCATGAGTAAAATTAATACCGTGGGGTTATAAAATGATGCTTTTTCTCAATGCAATGTTTAACTTTTCTTCGCCAGCAAAGGGATTACCCACTATTGGTAAACCGGATGAAAAAGGCGTAATCGATTGGGTGGGAGTAGTCAAAAACTTTACCACCTTGCTGCTATCGCTGGGAGCAGTGATTGCTTTATTAAGCGTGGTGATGGCGGGTTATAAAATGGCTACTTCTAGCGGCGATCAAAGTAAATTAACCACTGCTCGCTATCAATTGGTTTTTTCTCTAGCTGGCTTAATTATTGCTGCTGGCGGCTTTATTATTTGGAAGTTAATTTTACAATTTATTGGTACCGAAAATATTAATTTCGGTTTATAAAACTTATGATTCTTAAATTAATCCGCTATTTAATTCAATTAGCCATGCTGTGTTTGATAGTTTATTTTGGCTATTATTACTTTACCCATCAAACCGTAGGGGTCTGTGTGAGCGCGCCACTTGCCAGCTTAGTGGGCAAAGCGCAAAACCAAACTCCCGACAAAGCTTTAATGGATGCTTTTTTATCGCGCTTGAGTGACCAAGCGGCAGAAGCAGCTGCCCGCGGCATGGCTCTATCTGATTATTTAACTGCCACCAGCGAAGCTAAAAACAGTGATGATCTTTTTGACAAGGGGCAGTATCTATACTGCAAAGCAGTTATTGCCCAAAACGAACAAGGCAGTAATTAAGCTTTTTACTTAATTAGTTGCTTATCAGCCAGCCTGCTCAAACTGGGTCTTTTATTTCTATTTAATTTTTGGCTACTTACTTAGTGAAATCCTTAATAAGATTTTTCTTATTAAGGAAAATCGGGCAAAATCCTTAATAAGATTTCTGTTATTAAGGAAAATGAGGTGAAATCCTTAATAAGGAAGATATTACTTGAGAACAAAGTTGCGATCTATAACCATAATCGCTAATTATCAATGTCACAAGTGCGCCTGCAAGGACTCGAACCTCAAACCGCCAAGGTATAAGCTTGGTGCTCTAACCAATTGAGCTACAGGCGCGCTGCTGTTATTATACAGCAGAGAAAAACCATCTTAGTTGGTGTGCATGAGCATTTTAATGGCATTAACCAATGCTTTAATCATGGCACTTAGTAACATGGCCACGGTATGTAAAAACCAACTTAAAACTTTACTAAATTGAAATACTAAGTTTTCTTTGGCAGTTTGCTCTTTTTGTTTAATTTGATAGTAAGACATTCGCTCGGGCATGTTATTTTCCTCGACTAAAAACCTCTACTCCAGGCAAAGATTTACCTGATAAAAAATCTAGGGCAGCTGAACCGGCCATACTCACATAATCAACATTCTTAAAATAACCAAAGCGGTCTAAAGCGTCAATGGTATCGCCACCACCCACCAAGGTTAAAGCGCTAGTTTTAGCAATGGCTCTCGCCACCTCTTTAGTGCCTCGGGCAAAATTCTTTTGTTCAAACACTCCCATCGGACCATTCCAAAACACAGTTTCTGCTTGCATAATTAACTCTTTATAAAGCTTGGTAGTTTTAGGCCCAATATCTAAATACATTTGCTCACAGCGATGACATACTTTATCTTTATCATTTAAGTCCACCACTTGAGTTTTTTTAGCTGTTGGCGAAGCGGCCGCAATGACATCTACCGGGTAGATGATTTTGGGCAAAGGAATATAGCCGTCTTTGAGAAAACGGTAACCTAAATTACTCTCCACAATGTTATCGGCAACATCAACATAATTAACCCCACGTTTTTGCTGATCTACAGGCACATCTTGCAAGTAAGATTTTTGAATTGCCAAACCCACTGCTTTAAGAAAATTATTTGCCACGCCACCACCAATCAAAATGGCGTCGGCAACTTTAGCTAAATTAACAATCGGCTCAATTTTGTCGGAAATTTTGGCTCCCCCGACTACCACCACAAAAGGGTGCATGGGAGCGGTGAGCAAATCGCTAAAAGCTTTCACTTCTTGCGATAAAGCTACCCCCGCTACTGAAGGCAAAACCTTAGCCAACTCCGATACCGAAGCGTGCTGGCGATGAGCACTAGAAAAAGCGTCCCCCACAAAAGCATCACCTAAAGACGCTAATAGCTTCACCGCTGCCGGAGAGGCTGTTTCTTCACCAGGCAAAAAACGCACATTCTCTAAAAGAAACACACTTCGAGGTGGACTGGCGTCAATTTTGGCTCGCAGCTCATTGGGGTGCGTATAATCAGCAATAAATTGCAAATTCCAATCAGTGTTTTTACTTAAATAAGCAAAAACGGGCGCGAGAGAAAATTCAGCCTGATTAGTTTTGCTGGGGCGACCAAAATGAGAAAGAATTACCACTTTATTATTGTTAGCCAACAAAGTGTTAATGGTATAAAAACTGGCTTCAATGCGCCGTGGGTCAGCCACGCGGTAAAGTTGATTGGCTTGTTTGCTAACTGGCACATTGTAGTCTGCCCGCACCAGCACTACTTTATTCATCCAATGTACATCTGCCAAAGTCTTTAACTTCATGAAAATGATTATATCATTGCTGCTAATTAAAGTAAGAGCAATTAGCTACCAAGCTTTACCAAGTAGCGAATTAGTGATCGGATTTTTTCAGTTCTGCCCAAATAGCTTTTTCAATTTCTCTAATTCTACCCGGGTTTGCTTGCAAAGCTGCTTTAGTCCCCTCTTTTCCCTGAGCCAGAGTTTCTCCCTGGTATTTATAAAAACTACCCGCTTTTTCAATCACTTTATAAGTTACCCCCACATCAATTAAATCACCCACCCAAGAAATGCCGTTTTGATCCATTTCAAATTCAGCAATTTTAAATGGCGGCGCAACTTTGTTTTTAGTTACTTTAACCCGATGTTTAGTGCCCACCATTTTATCGCCTTCCATAATATTGCCAATTTTGCGAATATCTAAGCGCTGGCTAGCATAAAATTTGAGTGCCTGACCGCCAGTGGTGGTTTCGGGATTACCAAACATCACCCCAATTTTCATGCGAATTTGATTGGTAAAAATAACCAAAGTTTTAGTTTTATTAATTGCCGCCGTTAACTTGCGCATGGCTTGCGACATTAAGCGTGCCTGAGTGCCCATTTGATGATCACCCATTTCACCCTCAATTTCACTCTTAGGCACCAAGGCCGCCACCGAGTCGACAATTAAAATATCAATACCCCCAGACCGAATGAGAGTTTCGGCAATTTCTAGTGCTTGCTCGCCATAATCGGGTTGAGAAATAAACAGCCGCGACAAATCAACGCCAATTTTGCCCGCTCTCACCGGATCGAGTGCATGTTCTACATCTATAAAAGCAGCAATGCCGCCTTTTTTTTGCACATCGGCAATAGCATGCAAACAAAGAGTGGTTTTACCCGATGCTTCCGGACCGTAAATTTCTACAATGCGTCCTTTAGGAAATCCCCCCACTCCTAAAGCCAAATTAAGCGCCAAAGAACCGGTGGAAACCACAGGAATGGTGGCCATTTTTAGCCCCTCATCCATTTTCATAATTGCTCCCTGACCAAACTGTTTCTCAATTTGAGCAATGGCTAAATCTACCGCTTGTAATTTAGCAGTTGTCTCTGCTTCTGGAACAGCAACTTTTTTATTTGTCTTAACAATTATTTTTTCCTCTTTACCATGCACAAAAGCCTTTCTAATTATTTCCTGTAGGGGATTGTATCATAGCCAACATTACAGTTTAATTACATTCTTGGCAGCAGTTGTTCACTAAAACAAAAATAGGCAAGGTAGGACTATTTATGCTATACTTAAAGGCAATCATGCCAGCAGTTAATTCTCCCTCCAATCAAGAAAACTTTAATCAATGGCGCCCATCTCCAGAAGCTGCTGCTCCTGCCCCCAACTCCAGCGAAGCTAATAGCCAACCGGTACCACTGCGCGAGCGCGTTTACAATCGCAAAATGGGTCCGCCCTCAGGTTATGGCAAAGCTACCGATCAGCGTCCTGTAATTGCCGGCTTTGTGATTATTGGCTTAGTTTTAGTAATTACTGTGGTAGCCGGATTATGGTGGCAATATAAACCGCAAATTTCTCTGCCTCAAAGCACCCCCACACCTACGCCAGAAGTAGCCATTCCTAATTTAGGTAATGCGCCCCCTTTGCACACCAGCACTCCGCTAGCAGAAGCAACGCTGGCAGATTTTTTTAAATTGCCACAATATACTATTACTTATAACGTGGTTTACAACCCCAACCAAGTGGAGCCGCTAGACCAAGTTACCACTTACACCATCCACAGAAATGGCGATTTATTTTATCTGGAAGCACCACTGCAAGAAGCTGGGATTATGATTAATCAAGCCACTGGACAAGTGTATACCATTGAAATTAAAGAGCAACGCATTTTTGTAGACCACGGCGCTTTGCATACCATTTTGGGTCTTTATGCCATTATTGGTGATAATGATTTAGAACAGCTTTTGGAGCGTGGGAGCGAAAGTTATCGGGCAACTGTTTATCGTACCGAAAAATATCCCGGTATCACCGCATTTTTTAATCAAAATGAATTAGCCTATATTCGCAATAATCACACCAATGTGATTAACCAAGTGGTACGCTACCAAAATTACTGCGACGAAACCCTATTTACCCTCCCCAATTACCCAGTGTATCAAATTGATTATCAAGCTAAACAAGGCGAGCAGCAGGAAACAAGTGGACTGAGCACGCCAAGCGAGCAGCCAACACCATGATTGTTTTTATTATCACCCTATTTCTCTCGATGGTAACAATTGGCTGGGTAATGATGGAATTTACCGCCGCTCAAGTCATCAATTTGCCAGCAGTTTTATTCGTGATGCTAGCAGTGAGCATTATTAATAGTTTATTTTTCCCCACCCTAGAACAATATCAAAACACTATAAGTAATAAATTATGGGTGGCAATTCTTTTCCTACTAAATGCCAGCTTTTTTTTAGCCGTGGGACTCTTTGACAGCTTAGTGCAGCTAAATCATGCTTGGCAATTGCTAGTTGCCAGCAGTGTTTATTCGCTCATTATCCGCGGACTTTATGTCACCTTAAATCTTAAGCGTAATCTGCTTAAAGAAGGCTACACTTGGGTGCGAGCACGCTTAACTAAAGCTAAAATTTCTTGACGAAAATTTTTTAGTGTATACTTGCTAGCCTGCTGCCTCACTACACTAGGATGAAAACTCATGTTGCCAAAGCGCTCTAATGCTTGCTTTAAACCTGCTGACGAAAGCTGCTTAAAAAACAAACCGCTTTTACCTGCCACAATAGTTTCTTTGGGGCCACCGGAATAGTGGGCAATTACTGGCGTGCCCAAGCTCATTGCTTCCAGAGGCACCAAGCCTAAATCTTCATCAATCACGGGGTAAAGCAGTGCCTTAGCTCCCGCGTAAAGAGCGGCAAGCTTGGCGTCACTAACATCACCTAAAAATTCTATTTGGGAACTAGCGGCAGCAATTTTTTGCAAGTGAGGCAGCATAGCTCCCTGACCCACTACTTTAAGAGGCAGCGCTAAATCAAGGCATGCTTGAACAGCAATTTCGGGGTGTTTAGCATAAGTTAAACGATTAACATATAAATAATAAGATCTCTTTGAGGGAGGATTTTTAACTGGAGGCAAAACCACCGGAGGATAAACAATCACACTCTTACGCCGGTAAAATTTTTTAATCCGCGCCGCAGTGACTTTGGAATTAGCAATCATCATGGTGGGTTGTTGGGCGGTATTAAAATCGACCAAGCGCAGATAATGATTAATGAGTGAACCAAAAAAATGAGTTAATTGATGAGAGCGCCAATCATTGCTGGTATCATAGCCATAAAGTGAGCGAGCAGGAGTGTGGCAGTAGCACAAATGCACTGCTCCAGGAGCAGGGCACACAGCTTTGGCGTGATAACTGTTGACCGAAGAAATAATCAACTCAAAATCGCGCAAGTCCAAGCGTGAAAAAGCATGCGGCGCTAACAGTCGCAAGGGAGAACGATAGCGGCAATGACCAGGAATTTTTGCCAAATAGGTGGAGCGAATATCTTTTTGTTGTAACCAGGCTGCAGCCTGCCCCAAATTTTGGGGACAATAAAAAGCAGTATAAATGGGTGCTTGAGGAAAAACTTGACACAAAGCCCACAACACTCGCTCTGCCCCACCATATTCAACCAGACTATCATGCACTAAAGCTACTTTTATATTTTGCTTCATTGCCAGCAATTATACCGCTTGTTAGCAAAATTAGCACCACATATCCAATATTTTTGCCGCTGACAGCAAAAATAAACCGCCAATGTTGTGATATAATGTAGCATTCTTTTTATGAGGAGAAAATTACCCAAAGCTTTAATTGCCGATATTGAAAAACTTTTTGCCAAAGGCAGAGAGAATGGCAATATTTCCCAAGAAGACGTGTTGGCAACCTTTGTAGAACCCGAACTTTATGTGCCAGCTTTAGATGAGTTCTACGACCGTGCTGCCAGAGAAGGCATTACTATTTGTGAGTCAGTTTCTAAAGAGAACGCCAATCAAGAAACAGCCGATTTGCTTAAAAGCGAGTTAGAAACCATTGCCAACTTTAACAGCTCCAGCATTTCTGACCCCGTGCGCATGTATCTTAAAGAAATTGGTCGGGTGCCACTACTCTCACGGGAGGAAGAAATTAAATATGCTCGCCAAGTAGAAGAAGGCAGCGAAAGTGCTAAGCAAAAAATTATTAGCGCTAATTTGCGCCTAGTGGTGGCGATTGCTAAAAAATATATTGGTCGCGGCATGAGTTTTTTAGATTTAATTCAAGAAGGCAATAAAGGTTTAATTAGAGCAGTGGATAAATACGATTGGACCCGCGGTTTTAAGTTTTCTACTTATGCAACTTGGTGGATTCGCCAAGCCATCACCCGCTCTATTGCCGATCAAGCTCGCACCATTAGAGTGCCAGTGCACATGGTAGAAACCATTAACGCCCTCATGCGCACTTCACGCAAAATGATGCAAGACTTGGGTCGCGAACCCACTGTGGACGAAATTGCTCGCGAAATGGACATGGTGCCAGATAGAGTCCGAGAAATTCTTAAAATCTCGCAAAACACTGTCTCGCTGGAATCACCAGTGGGCGATGATGGTGAAGAAGACTCGGTATTGGGCGATTTTGTGGCTGACACCAGAATGACCACACCCTATGAGAGTGCCAGCAGACAAATGCTTTCCGAAAGCATTGAAGAAATTTTAGAAGGACTCTCTGACCGCGAAGCTAAAGTACTGCGGATGCGCTTTGGATTGTCGCGCTCACACATGATGACTTTAGAAGAAGTGGGTAAAGAATTTGGAGTAACTCGAGAGCGAATTCGTCAAATAGAAAGCAAAGCGCTGCGTAACCTACGCAATCCCAGCCGACGTAAAAAATTGCAAGATTTTTTGGAATAAATTTTACCAAATTAGCAATTGCTTTTAGACTAGTTTGCGTTTATAATTGCCTTAGCGCTTGAGAAGCGCCTAGTTTTGTTTATGCAAATTTTTGCCAGTAAAAAACGCCTGCCTTTAGGGAGAATAATAACCTATTTTAGTTTGGCAATGCTGGCTATTTCGCTTATTCTGCTTTTAACTGGTGGTTCCAGGGCTGCTAACAATAACATTGAGGTGACTCTACACACCGATGAAACTAAAGACTATGAGCGCACTCCAGAAGAAGGTTATTCTAGCTTAGAAAAACAAGAGCCTGCCGAAGTTGTGGCCGAGCAAAGTTGTAATTACGCCAATGTTCACTGTGCTCAGGGAGAAATGGGACTAACTGCCAAAGTTAATTCTCTCTTAACGGCCCTAGTAGCTTTTAATAAACAAGGGGCCGAACAAAAAACAGCTTATGTTTACAACAATGAAAAAACTTTATTTGGCTTTGTAACCAGAGCAATTACATCCACCTACACTCCTCCCGCCAGCGGGGCTTATTATGTGGCAGATGCTATTGACCATATAGGCATTAGCCGCACTGCTTACGCTCAAGGCTTTGGTTATTATGGGTTGCAGCCATTTTTGGTAACCTGGAAGGTGATGCGTAACTTTGTGTACGTGGCTTTTTCTATTGTGATTATTGGGGTAGCAATTTCGGTCTTAATGCGCCAGTCTTTTAGCAGCAATAATGCGGTGACTGTACAACAAATTTTGCCCAATATTATTATTACCCTCATTGCCATTACTTTCTCTTATGCTATTGCTGGTTTTTTAATTGATTTAATGTACTGGATAATGTACGCGGTGGGGAGCTTTATTCAAGTTAATACCGGACACACTACTTCAGGAGACGGTGGAGCCTGGGTAGATGCTGGCGATGGCGGAGTAGATTACATTTTAAGTCAAAGCATTTGGGGGGTGTTTACCAGCGCCATGTCTGCAGGCTTTACCAATACCTATTCCGGAGTCAGCAACATGATTCAGGGGCTTTTTAACTCGGACTTTTGGGGTGGAATTGTAGGAGCTATTTCTGGAGGTCTAGCCGCTTTTGTAATGGTGATGATTGTGCTAGTTAATGTGTTTAAGCTGTTTTTTATTTTGGCTAAATCTTATGTTTTTGTGGTGCTATACACTGTGTTTTCTCCCTTTATTCTGGCGATGCAAGTTTTCAAACCTGGCACTTTTCGTCGCTGGGTGCTTTCAATCGCTGCTAATCTTTCTCCCTTTGCCTTAACTTTTTTTATGTTGGTATTTTTGGGTATTTGTAATGCGGTTTTTCAAAAAAGCAGTGCTAATGGCTGGGTACCGCCATTCATGTTTGGCGGAAAAACAGATTCTTATGCTGTAGGCTCAGTGGTAGTAATCGGCATGATTTTAGCCATGAACGAAATTATTACCGAAATTAAAAAGAAAATTGGTGGCGAAGGCGGTTTCTTTGAAAAGATGGGCAGTGCGGCGATGGCTAATGCAGAAAAGGGCGGCTTAACCAAAGCTGCTTCTGCACCTTTTAGAGCAATGGCTTTTCCAGGAAAATTAGCCATAGGGGCCGGTAAAGCGGGCTTAGAATATGGCAAAGATTATCTACGAGCACAAGCTGGTGCTTATTTAATGGGCAGAGAAGCTCGCATACATACAAAAGGAACTCCAGAACAAAAGAACGATGCTGCTGACGAAGCTAAAAGCACCTATCTTGATGAACAAAAACCAAAGCGGGTTTATAAATGGCAAAAAGCTGTGGCTTCTACTTTTGGGTTTGGAGATGAATGGAAAGATGTGTATGATCCAGAAGATAGACTTAAACACAAAAGATTTTTATCTGTTGCTCTCACTAATGAAAAAAGCATAAATGTGAAAACTCAAGATCCAAGCGAGAAAAAATTACGTGCTTATTCTACTGATTGGATTGAAAAGTATCGGAACTATCAAAATTGGGTGAATGCCAACCGTCCAGAAATACAATCATACGTAACTTTAATTAGATAAATTATATAAATAATTATTAGTTGTAATGAAAATAGTTTTTTATTTTAGTTTATTGATTTTAATTTAGTAAAATAATTCACTTTATAAGTGATGGTTTTGTTTCCTAATACAATCCCCAACTCGCTATTAAAAACACACAATTAAGAATAATTGCAGCTTAAAGACTATGTTCATTAGTAATTTTACCTACTACTGCTGGATTGTGACTCATCAAATGAAGCTTCCTATCAAGATCTGTAATACCCACAGTTGTACTGAATTTTGATTGTTTTTTAGTAGGCTTGATGTCTAAACTCCGACTTTCAGCAGTATAATCGTATCCAGACTTTGTGGGATCACCTAACCACTCTAAAATGTAATCCCTAATACGCTCTCTAAGGTCAGAGTCATAATATTTACTATCCTTACTAGGAATCATAAAATCATTACGCTTATCAATAACAATCACCTTTCTTTCAAATAAACCAAAAAGAATCTCTTCCGTTTCTTCAGTCTCATAGGTTTTCATTTTTCCATGTTTTTCAAAAAACCATTTTGCAATGGGTAAATACAAATCATTTTTCAGAGCATTACCCTCACCAGCCCCCGCAATTGCCCCAGAACGCTTCTCTTCAATGTTGCCATCATAAGTCTCTTGAGAGGCTATTTCACCAGTAGTTCGTCTTTCCTTAGGATTACCCAAAATCTCATAAGTCAATGCAGATAAATAAAGAGAGATTACATTAATATCTACATAGTCTAAACTACCATCATTTCGGGCTAGCATGTCATTGCGATGCTGCCAAAAATTTAAAGCATCCTGTGCACTGTTAGCAAATTTGCGGGTAGTGCCGGTGTAGCCCTGAATAATGCTAACAATGGTATTAAGTTCCCGCTGAGACACTTGATAATCATCAGAATTGCGAAAACCATCATTATAGCGAGTTTCACTCATGGCAGCGATTTTTTGCAACTTCACCATCGCTTCCTCAGCGTTTTTCCATGCCGATAAACTTTTACCCGAATTTAGGGCATAAACTTCTGGAGGCACCCCTCCTTGCCACCAGTAGGCTAAATTAGAAGTGATATCTGGTAATAAATCTTTCATCTGTGGACGCACCACCACTTCGTTAACATGCTTATACTTTAAAATAAATTGCTGCAGTTCTCTTTGAATTCTATCGGCTTTTCCACCCTCACCAATCTCATCTTTACCCATAGTGACAGCAGTAGCATGTAAAATTTTATCAATATTAAAAGCCGAAGAAACCAAAGGTATAGTTTTGGGAATATCCTTCATCTCACCGGAGCGGAAACGCAATAATTGCACTGGTACACTAGCCATCACGCCAAAAGAGCCTTTCTTTAATTCATTGCCCCCCACATTAGGCAGTGACGCCCCGTTAAGCGCCGCATTTTGAAAAGCAGCTAGCTCGGTTAAATTATCTCGAGCCACTTTATATTGAATTCCCATCTTAAAAATAGCAAACATTTCTGGACTGTGATACTGTAATTGTTGATAAATCCGCTCATAGGCTTTTTTGATCTTGGAGTCAGTTTCATTGATCATTTTTTGCTCTAATTCTGCTGCATTTTTACCTAAAACAGTATCCACCAAGCTATCTATTAAAGCCCCATCATTTTGACTCACACTATCTTGCAAATTAAGAAAAATTTTTTCAAAAGAATATTTACTGTCGCGATTACTCAAATATTGAGTATACATAATTGAAATCACTTCCTGCAGCGGCCCCACACTTGTGTCCTCTTTGGCTACCCCTTCACGATTACCCTGAGTTGTCCAATCAAAGTATTCATTTGTCGCAACTTGATTTTCTCCTTCCCCTGTGATTGCCAAAGTATGAAACATCTCATTCATATTAAGCTGACTATTGGCGCGTTCCGCTGCGCCTTTATCAGTAGCTTTAACAAAGTTTTCAATTAAAGCCCGCTCAGTATTTTTGGCGTCTTTAGCAAGACGCAATCTACCGCTGCCCAAAGAAACATTCTCATTAGCGTAATTACCATTTAAAACATTGTCCCACATCACTTTCATAAAGTCGGCTGCTTGTTTTTTAGCTTTTTCAATAGCTTGCTTTTCTGCTTCGGTACTAGCATGGGCAATTTTTTCTTGATAAAAGCCGCTAATTCTTTCTTGAAAAATAGGCAAAGCTTCGGCTATCTGCGAGGGGTCACCTTTACTACCAGCATTGTAAAACAGCCATTCCATAGCGTCAGGGAAAGTTTTTGCTCTACGCATAGCTTCCACCGCTTTATTACCACTATCACCCTCTACCGATTCGTGACGAGCCCGAGCACAAAGTGCGGCCGCATATTCACTAATGGCGGTGTGCAAACTGTCTTTTTTACTTGCCATAAATTGCTCTACTGCTGCCACCGCAGTGCGAACTTGATCGAGAGCATAAGTTTTTCTAATCGTATCCCCAGTTTCTTTATAAAAAGCGTCTAGTTTGAGGGCTAAGTTCTTCACGCTGGGGTCAATATTAATTTGGGGAACTACTACCACTTTTTTATCAAAATCAAAATCAACTATCCGAGTGAGCGAGTCGTACTTTTTTTTCAACTTAGCATATTCCCGCGTAAAACGTAGTGCCTGAGCGGGATATTTATTCAAAAAGCTATCTTGAAGTTTATCAGCCACAAAAATACTATCGCTCAATTCATCGTATTGATTAAAAAAGTTGTTAGTCGCCGCAAAGTCAATCTCTTGAGGAGTGGTAATTTGTTCTAATTGGGTTTTAAGTTCAGAGATAACACTAGCAAAATTTTCTTGCTCAGGAGAAACAGCTTCTTGAGCGTTTTGGGATACAGTCTCCCGAGAAGAAGTTTGTTCTTGCGCATGATTGGTGGTAGTGTTTTCCCCACCGTTAGCACCTGCTAAAACAGGAGCAGTCTCGCTCATGTTTGCAACCTCACTGGCATTGGCTAAAGGAGCGGTCTCACTACTAGCGGCATTAACACCAGCTGCGGGAGCTGCTGTTTCTTGTCCAGCTACCTTGGCGCTGGTAGTTGCAGCCAAGCTTTCATTGGCACTAGTTGGCGCCACTGGAGAACTGTTTTCAACCGCACCGCTGGCCGCCGGATGGTGCTGTAACACATTTTCAGCTGCATTAATATTGGTGGCAACACCCGACTCCCCCACCCCCAGCTCACCAGGGTGCTGCTGCTGATAATGTTGCATTTTGGCCAGCA
>CAUUGB010000011.1:0-25735 GCA_963544615.1 uncultured bacterium
CTCTCTTTAGCCAATTGCTCCCGATAATGCTTCTTAATACGCTCTAATGCTTCATCGGGAGACTGTTCATGAGGGTTAACTGCCTCATCTGGCTTAATTTGCTCCCTGACTTGATTTTTTTCAGCTATAATGGTAGCAGTTGAAGCGATTGTTTCTGGTGATAACTCTTGTTGTTCTAAAGCAGACTGAGGTGCGGCTGCCAATGCCGCTTCTTTATCCAACTGAGCTTCCAGCTCCACCCGCTGTGCTGGCGCCGCGCTTAGCTGAGCCGATAAATTTTCTCCCTCACTCTCGCTTAGAGTTTTATCACCTGCCGCTAAACTCACCTCTTCTATTTCTATCTCACTACTAGTAGGAGCATAAGTGGTCATTTCTTCCCCTTGACCGTCAACATGAACATCGTCAGAACTAACATCAGCTTTCTCTCCATCAAACTGCGTGGTGGGGGGAGTATTTTTGACTGTGTTTTCAGTGGTATCTGCAGTATCTCTAGCGTTTTCTAACTGATTAATCGGGGTCTCTTCATCTTGACAACCCTCACCCAACCAAGCACCAGTTTTTTGATCAATTTCACAAATTTGGGGAGCTTGATATTTTCCCTCTTGTTCATCTTGACTTTTGGTCAGGTGACTTAACAGTCCCACTACGTCTTGCTTACCCCCCACATTTTGATTTTGTTGTTGTCTAATTTCTTCTTGACTAGCGTCAGTAAAAACTGCTCCTTTAATATCATCAGAACCAGGAGTAAGATCAATTTCTGCCCCCATCTGCTCTGTACTAGGAAAAGGCAAATCTAAAGCCACCTCAGTGGCTTCCTGGGGTGGTGGTGGAGTTGTTGTGGTTGCCTCAGGAGTGGGAGACGCAGTATGAACGTTCTCCACTGTGGGTGATGAAAAATTGTTTTCCCTATCTACCGCAACAGCCGTTTCTTCTGGAGTATCAGTTTGCTTGTCAGTAGCAGTCACTCCCAAATTTTCTACCTCAACAGCAGGAGTTGCTGCTGCACTCGCGCCACTATTTTGCTCTGGTGCTGCCACAGCTGATGTTGTCTCTTTAGCAGTTGCCTCTATATTATCTGTATTAATTGTGTCTTGATTATTATTGTTATCAGTAGTGGCTAATTCAGCTGTTGGAGAGTTTTCTGGTGTTTCACTGGCTGCTTTTAACGCCTTAAAGGGATTATAAAAAGAAGCAGTTTCCACCCCACCGCTCACCGCAGCCTGATTACTCCCCAGAATAACCTGTTCCATACTACTTGTCATCAAATTAGATTTTAGCATAGCTAATTTGATTAGACAATCACTCAAACTAGGACAATTACGCCTGGGTTAATCATTAACAATTTCTCCTGCCCCCAAACAATAATAGCCGCCATCTACATCGCGTTGATAAAAAACTGCAAATTGACCACTAGCTGGGGCAAATAAGGCTTGAGCTAAAACTACCCTACTTTTACTTAAACCTACCACGGGCACCAGTTTGCCCTGATGTCTAATTCTCACCAATAATTTTTTATCACCAAGAGCACACAAAGCCTGCGTAAAGTTTAAAGATAGTGCTTGAAAACTAAATTGCTTGGTCATCAAAGCAGCTTTATCAGCAATTAATAACTGATTTTTTTGCCAATCTTTTGCCTGAACATAATAAGCGGGAGCATTAGTAGTTGACAGTCTTAAATCAAAACCGTGGCGCTGACCCAGGGTATAAAAAGGTAAACCTCGATGTTCGCCCACTACTTTTTTCTTTCCGTCTACTTGTAAAACCACCTCTCCTGGATTTGCCTTAACTTTGTCTTGCAAAAAATCTCTCATAGCTACCTTACCCACAAAACAAATCCCCATACTATCTTTTTTGTCTGAGTTCGGCAAACCCAAATCGCGAGCTTTTTGTCTCACTTGTTGTTTAGTTAATTGGCTTAAAGGGAAAATAACCCGTTGCCAAATTACTGGTGCCACCAAAGATAAAAAATAGCTTTGATCTTTTTTATTATCAATGCTAGTATGCAGTCTACCTTGTTTAATCGCCGCATAATGTCCAGTAGCTAAATAATCAAAACCCTGTTGCTGTGCCCAATTGGCAAATAAACCAAATTTAATTTCCCGATTGCACAGTAAATCGGGATTAGGAGTATCACCCTGTTGATAGCGTTGATAAAAATAAGCTAAAACTTTTTCTTGATAAGCTCCACGAAAATCAAGTGACTGAAAAGGAATACCTAAATGAAGCGCCACCGATAAGGCATCTTGGCGATCTTGGTCGCTGCGACAGCTACTCTCTCGGTAACATTCTAAATAAACCCCAGTCACCCTATAACCAGCTTGCTGAAGTAGTGCCGCTGATAAGGCACTATCGACACCACCAGACAAACCCACCGCTACGGTTGCTTTTTTCATCAGACCAATATTGTAACAAATCAGCTCAAGAGCTAGAGTATAATTTCCATATGGGAAAAACTCTAATGGCTGCTACCCTGTATCAGCGCGATTGTTTAGTATCTGGCTTAACTCACTTCCTGCTTTTTAGTAATCTCTATGATGATGCTATTGGCGATGAAGATCACCCCTTGCGCGATATTTTTTTAACTGGCGAAGATTATCAAGACACTCAAAGCACTCAGTCACCAACCAGCCACTGGCAAGCTCTACTGACTAAACTTAAACATTTAGATAATCAGCATTATTCACCACCGGTAGTACAGTTTTCTCGCCGCGCAATCTGTGATTGTGTAATTAGAGAATTAGAATTTCGCCCAGAATATCAAAGTATTCTACATGATAAAAATCAACCTCTAGCGCAAATTTATCGTACTTGCCAAGCTTGGCTGAGGCAACACCAAGAGCGAGATAAAATTTGGAAAGAATTGCTTAAATTATTAACAAAGTTTTAACCACTTAGTTTGCCCCTCTTGTCATCACACTCTTAAGCTATAATGTTTACCATCATGAAAGCACTGGCTTTTTTGCTGCTACTGATTTTATTTTGCCCAACCAAAAGTGTGACTGCTGCTGCTCTAGGTATTCATGTTCTACATCCTAGCGAAATTGCCGATAGTTTACCTCTGCTTCAGCCCACTGATACCCCCTCAACATGGACATATGTCACCCTACCTTTGTCTCTGGCTGATTTAGACAAACAAGATCAGTGGCAAGCAGCTTTCAGTCTAGCCAAAAAACAGCAAATTATTCCTCTAGTCAGGCTGACAACCCGCTTTGACAACCAAAACAATGCCTGGCAAATTCCCACCCGTTTTGACATCATTCAATTATTTACTTTTCTCAATCAGCTCGACTGGCCACAAGAAAAAAGACATGTGATTATTTTCAACGAACCCAATCATCGCAGCGAATGGGGAGGACAAATTGACCCTCAAGCTTACGGAGAAATTTTGCGCTTTAGTGTTAACTGGGCACATACTGAAAAAGACGCTAATTATCTAGTTCTACCCGCAGCCATGGATTTAGCTGCTCCTAACGGTAAAACTACCATGGAAGCTTTTACTTTCTTAAACCAAATGTTGGCCGCAGATAAAGAAGTTTTCAGTCAACTTGATTACTGGAACTCTCACTCTTACCCTAATCCCAACTTTTCTGCTCCTGCTAATAAACAAGGACAAAACTCTCTGAGAGGCTTTATCCACGAGCTTGATTGGCTAGAAAAAAAAGCCCAACTTCAATTAAAAGTTTTTATCAGTGAAACTGGCTGGGAGGAAAATGCCGCCACCAGACGCCATCTTCATAACTATTATCACTATGCTAATGAACATATTTGGTCAGATGAGCGCGTGATTGCTGTGACCCCTTTTGTACTTAAAGGCGACCCTGGTCCTTTTGCTAAATTTTCTTTTCTCAACAAAGATAATCAGATCACCAGGCAATTTTCTGCCTATCAACAAATCATCAAACAAAACTATCAACGTCTACAAAAAGAATTATCTCAAGCACAAATTGCCTCTTTTTAACTTTAAGTTTAACCAACTAAAGTGCCCGGAGCAGCTCCTACTATTTCCCAGCGCACCGGTGCTCCCTTTTCATCTACCACCGCTAAAATCATTCCTTGTGAAACCTCTTCGCCCATTTTACGCTCAGGAATATTAGTTACATACACAAAACTTTTTTGCAAAAAATCTTCAGGAGTAAACCAAGACCTTAAAGCAGAAAAAATAGTTTTTTGCCCCAAAGTGCCAAAGTCAACTTGCTGTTTAATTAATTTCTTACTCCATTTGGGGGCACTAGCAGCAATTACTTTACCTACCCGCATTTCCAATTGTAAAAAATGCTCAAAGTTAACTAAGGGTCGCTGATAAGTGGGAGAAAACAAAAGTGGCTCTACACTAAAATTCACTTGCAAACCAACTGCTTTTTTGACTTTGGCCAAATTAAGCTCTGCTTGCAAACGAGCTAAACCTGCTCCCCGAGCTAAAATTTTTTCTACTTCTTCTGGGTGACTAGCTAAATACTCCCGTGTTTGTCGCGCCGCTGCAAAGTATTGGTGGTGAGCTTTACATAAAGCCTGTTTTACTGCTACATCACCAATTTTACCTTCGCGATACCAAGCTTTAAGAGTGGCAACTTCTTTTTTATCTGTATTCCACAAATCATGATAAAAAAACACTGGATTACCCTCCACCCTACCTTTATCAGTAGCGTGCTGGCGATGAGGGTCGGTATAACAACTCATAATCTGTTTTTCAATAATAGCTGGGTCATCAAAAATACCAATGACATTGCCCAAACTTTTACTCATTTTACGCTGTCCATCAGTACCCACAATCTTACCTAAAGACTCATCAATTAAAGGTTGAGGCAAGGTAAAGGTTTGACAATGATTAACTTGATTAAATTTTTGTGCAATATCACGGGCAATTTCTAAATGCTGTTTTTGGTCAATACCCACAGGCACTAAATCAGCATTATAGAGCAAAATATCAGCTGCCATTAAAACTGGATAATTAAAAAGTCCCAAATTAATTGCTCCTTGATCAGCATTTTTTTGTAATTTATCTTTATAAGCGTGCATGCGCTTCATTTGCCCCAAAGAAACATAATTAGCTAAAATTACTGCCAATTCACTGTGAGCGCTCACTTGTGATTGGCGAAAAAAAATAAACTGTGGTGCTTGCAAACCGCAAGAGAGATAATCGAGAATTAAACTGCGTAAGTTGTTTTCTAGCTGAGAGCGATTTTGGACTGTAGTTAAGGCATGTAAATCAGAAACAAAGCAATATACTCTGTTGCCAGATTCTCCCAATGCCACCAAAGGCTTAATTGCCCCAAAATAATTACCCACATGTAAACCGCTTCCACTAGGGGTAACACCCGTTAAAATAACTTTGCTCATAAAACACATTATACCCCGAATCAAGTCAACTGCACTTTAACTTACTTGACTGGCCTTATCATTGTAGATAATATTGTCTTGATAGTAAACAAAACTATTACATTTGATGTAATTTGACTTTATTACTCTTTATTCTAAAATAATAAAATGTTAAATAAATCACCAATAACCGTTAATAAAGCTCATGCAAATAATGTTAATCAACCAATTACCAGTCCACTAATTACTCGCTTTCTCGCTATTAAAAGAATTAGCTTACTGGTGCTTTTAGTAGCAGTGGTACTACTATTAGGCTTTATTCTCTGGAATCTATGTGTAGGAAATATAGGAGGAGAGTTCTCACTCTTATTGCTGCCCATAGCTTTGCCACTAGCTTTCATTATTATCCGCTTAATTTATCGTCGACTTAAAGATACCGAATACCCCCTTTATGTGGTGACCTTAGTGAGTATTTTGCCAGTGGTAGGAGCTATTTATTTAGATGACACTTTTGGTAATCATCAAGGTTTTGATTTTGCTGTTATCGCAGATATATTTATAGCAAGCGCAGTTTTCAGTTTTGCTCTGCTATTAACCAGCTTAGGACATTTGTTTTATCAAATATTACTAATCAAGCATACACACAAGTGTTCTGCTTTAATGCTAGTGAGTGCGGCGGTGGCAGCGGTAATTATAGCCCTAGCAGTTATTATGACAGTGCAAAAAATGACAGAAGTACCAAGCATTGATGATTTAAGCATTGATGATTTTTTAAACATATTCTATTTCGCCATTTTTGACTATATAATAATTCCATTTGCTCACTTTATCCATTCATAAAACTCTCTAGTTTTTGCATTGGTATAGCTATATTGAGTCCTAAATGAGGACGATAAGTATAATCTTGTTTGAGACCTGATAGACGATTGGTAAATATTGACTTTCTTATTATGTTTATTCTCATAGGTGTTCAATATGTATCTGTCACAATACGAAAAAATTTGTTTTTTAAGCATTTTTTGTTATAATAACAAGATGTACTGATTATTTTTGCAGTACAAATTTGCTCCCATAGCGGAGCGCGGGAGGTATTTGCTTGAAGAACAAAGAGGCTTCAGAGCAAGTAGGTGTCGTTGGGACAAAACAGTTTTGGTTTGATCCCAGGGGACATGAACAAGACGCATATTGGCAAGCGCGCTATGGCTACTTAATGTTTTGGCTAGAAAAGTATCTAGCTGAAAACGAAAAAGTTGCCAAGTCGAAAAATGCGTTGCTGGTGATTTACAAAAACTGGGAAAAAATTTGCCCAGCTTATGTAAGTTCCATAGCTACCCGAGAGGGTATGGATATGCTCTTGGCTACTACTGTCCAGTAATAGCCAATGCCCAGCTATTGCTGGGCTTTTTTATAAACGCACACCATAAGAAGTGTGCTCATCATGCAAATCAACCCCCACCAATACCCCTACCAATTCACCGGCCTGATTAAATAAAGGACTGCCAGAATCACCCAAACGATTAGTAGCCTTAAGTTCTATAACTGGCAAAGATTCCAGCTTGACTTCCCCCCAAGCTTGCTGCAGAGAAATTTCTTTTTCCAATTCACCCACTACTGGATGGCTGACATGTAATTTTGCTTGTTTTTTTGTCCACACAGTTAACTCTTCATCTCTACCTAGTTGAGTAGCAATGGGCACCTGATATCCCAGCATATTTTGGGACTCAAAATCCTTAAAAGTCCCAAATGCTAATTCACGCTGGGGGTAAACTTCCCAATCATCCAGCAACTGCCAAGCGAGTTCTTGATTATAAAAATAATAATATCCTGACTCATCGGTAATAATATGAGCCGCGGTCACAATGTGCTGCGCATCAATAATGCCTGCCATGCCCACAAAACGCAGTTGAGAGGTTAACTGAGTGTCTTTATTGAATAAATTTTGTGAACTTTCTGTGGACAGATTAGCAACCAATTCTGGACTATAATAAAGCTCACCTACTAAAAACTTCCTTTCAGGAAGTAAAGCAGTATGCGGAGACAAAACAAAACCCTTTGGTAGTGAGAAGATTAAAAATATCCCCACAATTAACAATGTGCCTACCACCACATAAACAAGAAATTGCCAGTATTGTCGATAAAAATAGACAAGTGGTGTTGGAGATGATGAAGTGGATAAACGACGCGGCATTTACAATAAATTTACACCTTGTAAATAAACATCATCGCGTCCAGTCTCAGGATCAAAATTATCAACCACTTCTACATCTGGTTTAAGCCCACTACCATCTAACCACTGCCCACTAGGAGTCAACCATTTGTTGACAGTAATATTCAGTCCCGCCCCATTTTCCATTTCAAAGCGCTGTTGTACTGTGCCTTTGCCAAAAGTAGTGGTACCGACAATTTTTACTCCCAATCTATCCCGAAGCGCTCCAGCCACAATTTCTGCAGAAGAAGCACTTCCCTGATTAACCAATACTACCAGTGGCATGCCAATTAACCGCCCTTTACCAGTAGCCGCATAAGTGCGTTTGCCACTTTTACCTTGTTCTAATAAAATTGCCCCCTCGCTAATAAACTCAGAAGCCACATGAATGGCTTCAGGTACTAAACCGCCAGGATTGTCACGTAGATCTAAAATCACCCCCGACAAATCTCTCTTCTGAGCAATAATTTGCTCCACCGCCTCATTCCATTCCTCATAGGTGCGCACTCCAAAGCGTCCCAAACCTAAATAGGCAATTTTTTTGTCTTCCTCTTGGCGAATTTCAAAAACCAAAGAATCCATTTTTATTTCTTCGCGCGTAAAAGTAAGGGTAAAGGGCTGATTATTATTATAGTCTTCTCTGAAAAAAGTTACCGTTACCTGAGTGCCTTTTTCCCCGCGTAAAACTTGCATTATTTTATGTAATGACCAATCATAAGTATCTTCATCCACACCTTTGTCTTCATCTTTAACATGAATAATTAAATCGGCAGCTTGAACCCCTTGTCGTTCTGCCGGTCCGCCAGCAACCGGAGACATAACGGCTAATGTTTTATCTTTATAACCCAATTGCACCCCAATACCATAAAAAGCTCCCGTTAAGTTTTCATTCATAGTTTTTTGCGTATCTGGAGGAATATAAACGGTATAAGGATCCCCTAGTGCTGCTACCATACCCTGAGTTGCTCCTTGCATCATCTCGGCAGCATTGAGTTTTTCACTTTGCAAATAATGTTTTTCCAAAAGTTGCCAGGCTTGATAAAACAATCTATTACTCGCCCCAGCAGCTTGGATGTGCTCCTGAGGCGGTGTGAAAGGTAAACTAATCCCTAGTTGTCCCCCATACACCATCACAATCCAACCAGAAGCTACCCCTAAAGCATAAATAAGCACCACCCTCACCACCCCGGCGAGATTAATTTTTTTCTTGACAGTAGTATTTTCTGGCATGTTGTAAATCAAAGCATTATTCTAACACGCCGCAAAGAAAAATAATTAAATACTTTGCACAAAAGGCAGTAAAGCTAAATGACGAGCTCGTTTAATTTCTACTGCTAATTGCTTTTGCTGTTTAGCAGTCAAACCAGTTTTATCTCGACTTAAAATCATCCCCTGACCAGTTAAAAAATTTTTTAGCATCGCCACATCTTTATAACTAAAGACATAATCTTTTTTAACTGCCAATTTATGAATTTTATGAACTTTAGGGCGAGATTTTCTTAAAGGTTTTTTACCAATTGCCATAATTGCTTTCTATCTTTAAAAGGGAATATCACTGTCATCTACAGCTTCTTCTTCTCCACTTACTTCTTGACTATCACTTGCTTCAGGTGCGCTGTCAGCAGCAGGAGTCGTCTCACTATCTTGAGCAGCGCTAAATTGCTCGCTGGCATTTTTACTCGTCAACAAAATCATATTTTCTACCACAATTTCGGTAGAGCGACGGGCTTGGCCATCTTTAGTTTGCCAATCACGAGTTTGTAGTCTACCTTCTACATAAATTTTATTGCCTTTGTGCAGGAGATTTTTGCAAATTTCTGCTAATTTAGACCAGACTACTAAATTGTGATATTCCACACTACTTTGACGCTCACCAGCGTCATTGACCCATTCTCTGTTAGTAGCTAAACCAAAGGAACAAACTAAAGTTTGGTTGGGGGTGTAACGACTTTCCGGATCACGAGTTAAATTACCAATTAACATTACCCTATTCAAAGATCGCGAAGACATATGCCCTTTCTGATTTTATTTCTTCAATACCAATAAACTACGAATTACCGGTTTTTTCAAATCTAGACTCCGAGAGAAATCATTCAATTTATCCCCTGACATCTTAATCAACAAATGAGTGTAAATTGCTTCTGTATAAAGCTTACCATCTTTTTTAATTGCATAAGCCAGCTTTTTTTTACCCCAATCGGCAGTTTCACTAATCTCACCACCACTTTTACCAATCATGGTAACAATTTCATCATTGAGAGAATTAATTTCGGCAGTGGTATAACCAGTACCAACTAAATAAGTGAGTTCATACTCACGAAGCGGTGTTTTTATTGCCCCAGACATATTTGCTTTCCAAATTACCCATAACACAGTTTAATCATTTCTGGATCTGTGGCTGATTTATACCCACAGATGATTAAACATCTTAGGTATTGTACCACAAAACAAGTCGTTTATTCCCACACATGAAGCGTTATACAAAAATTAAGACACAGAAATACGCTGTCGTACCAAACCAATTAAGTCTTTAATTTGTTGAGCATTTAAGCGCCCGTCATCGCGCAAAGTAATCTCTCGCAGTAATTCGCCAGATTCTAAATAAGGATTTTCAATCATTTTTTGAATTTTGATTTCCTCGCGTTTTTGTACACGTTCAATTAAACGCTGTCTTTGTGAAGTGGTTAATCTGCCATCAGCACGCTCGGCAATCACATTAAGCAAACCAAAAGCATCCATATATTGACTCTCTACATAAGAGCGTACCAACTCCTCCTCGCGCTGCTGTACTGCTCCTAGCAAATCTTTGCGTTGATTTTCCGACAGCTCACCAGTGGCAATTAACTCCAGTAAATAATTGGCTTTCACCATGGGGTTATCAATTTTCTCGCGGATACCAACTTCCTCACGGTTCTGGAGCACCTCAATTAACTCTTTGCGTTGAGAGGGAGTAATTTCTGCTTGAGCTAGAGATTCTAAAAGAAACCGCGCGGAAAGATTGCGATCAGCAATCATTTTTTTATGACGCTCGTACTCACGCTTTTGCACTTCCCCCACCAAAATGGTAATTTGATCTTTGGTGAGTCTCCCATCAAAACGTTTACCAATTTCCCGCAACAATTCCAATGAACCTAAATGTTCATTGGCAATCATGCGCCGCAATTTTTCTTCTTCTACTTTTTGCTCTTCGGTGGTTTTAAACACTTCTCCTCGCGAACCATTTTTTTCTCCAAAACTCATTCCCCCTGAACGAGGTCTAAAATTATTGTTGTCTCTATTTCTAAAATTTGCCTGAGGAGGCAGTGGATTTGCTTGTGGTTGTCGATTGGCTGACTCTTCCCGCTGCGGTTTGGGGACAAAAGCACTGCGAGTTTGTTTGCTGACATCTTGCTTTGCTTGATTTGTCCCCCCAGTGGCAAAACTAGGTGGAGCAATTGGAGGCATTAAATCGTCACTCAGGTTATGATTAAAATTGTCTGCCATACAAAAAATCCTTAATTATTCATCTTTTAATCTCACCATTATACACTAAGCTGGTTTTTTTTGGCAAGCGGTGGGCAAGGTAAAATCATGCTTCCTCTAGCTATTAATTAACTTTGTTATAATACTGCCATGTCACTTTCTATAGGAATTGTGGGACTGCCTAATGTGGGCAAATCTACTCTTTTTAATGCCTTGCTCAAACAAAATTTGGCCTTAGCAGCTAATTATCCTTTTGCCACTATTGAACCCAACATTGGAATTGCGAGTGTGCCAGACGAGCGCTTAAAAACTCTAGCCACTATTGTTCATACTCAAGTTATCAAACCTGCTACCATTGAATTTGTGGATATTGCTGGTTTAGTTAAAGGTGCCAGCAAGGGAGAAGGCCTGGGCAATAAATTTCTCGCTCATATTCGCTCTTGTCAAGCTATTGTTCAGGTGCTGCGGGCTTTTAAAGATGAGCAAATTATCCGTGAACAAGCAGTTAACCCCGAGGCTGACCTAGCTACAATTCGCTTAGAGCTTTGCTTGGCAGATTTGGCAACTTTAGACAAACAATCACCACCTAAGGGCAGTGTCAGCGACGCTGATAAAAAGCGCTATGCTCTGGTGCAACAATTCCAGCAATGCTTGCAAGCAGCCAAACCACTTAACAGTTTGCCACTAGAAAGCATAGAAGGAGCTGCTCAATTAGCCAAAGAACTTAACTTATTAACCGCCAAAAAGGAAATTTTTGTCCTCAATGTGAGCGAAGCCCAATTAGCAACTAGAGCCACTCTGCAACAAACATGGGCAAAAAAACTCGCAGTCAACCCAGCACAAATTATTATTGTGGCCGCCAAGCTAGAAGCTGAATTAGCCACTCTCTCACCTGATGAACAAAAATTATTCCTTGAGGAATTAGGGGTAAAAGAGAGTGGTTTAGACCAACTGGCACGGGTAGCTTATCAAACCCTAAATTTACAAAGCTTCCTCACCGCTGGTTCTCTAGAAGTGAGGGCTTGGACCATTGCTAAGGGCACCAACGCCATCGATGCAGCTGGAGTAATTCATACTGATTTTATCAATAAATTTATCAAGGCTAAAATTTGTACCTTTGACGACTTTGTTACCTATGGTGGTTGGAAAACAGCAGCTAGTGCTGGCAAGATTAGATTTGAAGGTAAAGACTATATCATGCAACCCCAAGATGTGGTGGAATTTATTCTCCAAAATTAAGTAATATCAACACTAATATCAATAGATTATACTTTCGTTCTGCCTTCCAAAGCACGAATTAAAGTTAAACTATCAGCATACTCAATGTCAGCACCAATGGGCAAACCATGACCAATGCGGCTAATTACCAATTGACTAGCTTTATTTTGCTGACGCAGTAATTCGGTTAAATACATGGCAGTTGCTTCTCCCTCCATGGTGGGATTAGTAGCTAAAATAATTTCCCGCACTCCATCCAGCCTTTTGAGTAAATCACGCAAATAAATTTCATCAGGCCCAATGTGATTTAGTGGGTCAATACAACCATGTAAAACGTGATATAGCCCCTGATATTTTTCGCTATTTTCAATTGCTAGCAAATCCAAGGGTTGCTCTACCACACAAATTTTACTGCGATCCCGAGAGGTGTCTGCACAAATATGGCAAAGGTTAGTCTCACTAATTTGATGGCACACCCCGCACAAACAAGTTTCTTTTTTTAAGGCTAACAAACGGGACGCAAAGTCCTCCAATTCATTTTGTGGATGATGTAAAAGATAAAACACCAATCTTTTGGCAGAACGTGGTCCAATTCCAGGTAATTGCTCAAATTTTTCTGCTAATCTAGTCACTACTTTAGGCAGATGCATAATTATTTTTCCTGCCCACAAAGCTGTTGGACAAGTTTGTTTACTTGCTGGTGAATTTCTGTTAGAGAGCGCGCCCCATCAATTAATACAAAACGTTTTTCTTGAGGCTGTTTTTGCAAAAGTGACAAATAACCTTGGCGAACTTGCTGATGAAATTTTTCTCCTGCTTGTTCTAAGCGATCTAAGCTGCGCCTAGAAATGCGTCCAAAACCAACTTCAACCGGCACATCTAAAATAAAGGTTAAATTGGGTCGGCGACCAAGGGTAGCAATATCATTGAGTTGTTCCACCAAAGCTGTGCCCATTTGTCGCACCATACCTTGGTAAACCACACTACTATCAATCGACCTATCCATCAATACAATTTTCCCAGCTTTAAGCGCTGGTAATACCACTTGAGTATATACCTGTGCTCTAGCTGCTTGATACAAAAGTAACTCCGTTAAAGCCGCCATTTGTTCATTTTCGGGTGAAAGAATAATCGCTCTAATTTGCTCAGCAATTTGCGTACTCCCTGGTTCTCTAGCAATTAACACTTGATAACCCGCTTTTTCTAAACTAGCTGCCAAAAGCTTAACTTGAGTAGTTTTACCTGCTCCCTCACCTCCTTCAAAAGTAATTAAATAGCCAGTTGATTTTACTTGGTTTTTTCTCATCGCTGTCGTTTATATCATTAATTGTTTTTTTTGCCAAGCAAATTAATGTTGGGGAAAACTATTATTAAAGAGTTAATAGTTCCTATAATATTTATAGTCATAACCTATAAAAATATTTTTCTCACGTGAATATCTTGGGGAAAGTAGTAATGATATAATCATGCTATGGAAAAAGTTGTCGTTAAATTCAAAAAACTTCACCCACAAGCTACCCCACCTCGCTATCACAGCAGTGAAGCAGCGGGTTGTGACTTAGCTACGCTAGAAAATCTAGTCATTCAACCGGGAGAAGTACAAATGGTATCTTTAGGTTTTGCGATGGATATTCCTCAAGGCTATTGGCTAATGATTGTTGCCCGCAGTTCACTTTACAAGAAAGGTCTCAAACTAGCTAATGGGGTAGGAGTAGTTGATAGCGATTATCGCGGACCTAAAGACGAATATCGCCTCCTACTACATAATTTTACCTCCCAAGTTGTCACTGTCAGTAAGGGAGAACGCCTTGCCCAGGCAGTTTTAATGCCCCAATTAACCATGTCATTCCAAGAAGTTGACACCCTGACCGCTCCCAGCCGCGGTGGGTTTGGTTCTAGTGGTTAAAGAAAATTTTAGCGCTTTAAGTGCCAAACGTAAGTTTGTGAGCTCAACTTAATAACTTCTAACACCTGATAGCGCTGCAACTGAGATAAATCTGGAAATAGTCTGAGTCCACTCCCAAAAACAATTGGCTCAATGCTTAAATAAAGCTCGTCCACCCAGTCATGACTTAAAAATTTTTGATAAACACTGGCTCCACCACAAAGTGCCAACTGCGGCAATTGTTTTTGCCGCAAGAAGTCCAATACTTGTGGTTCACTACGACCAGCGGTAAGATAAAGTCCACCTTTGTCACCAGGGTGATATTGACTTAAATCTTGTCCACCTGGATAACTGGTTTGCTGAGTTAACATAATGGTGGTACGCTCTGGCAAAGGTTTGCCAATAGTAGCAAAAGTAGTCTGTCCCATCATCATCACCCCAATTTCTTTAGTTTTTTGCGCAAAAAAGTGTCGGTCAGCTTCACTTGTCCAAGAAGTAGAAATTTGCTGCCGCTCTTGAGCAATAAAACCATCTAAACTTTGTGCGGCAATTAAAATTATCTTCATGAAAACTGACCTTAATATTTTATGTTGAGGAACACTTGCTGCTTAAGTAATCCCCAATCACCCTGACTAACTGCACCAATAAATCTTGCCAGGGATTTTGCTGATGATTGCTAATTTGGTTGACTAAATCTTGCTGTTGTGCTAGCAAACGTTTTAATTGCCGCTGATAAGCTAGCAAATAAATTCCCCAAGCTATACTAACAAAAAAAGCTAATATACTCCCCAACATCCACCATAAATTACCACTTAGTTGACTTATGCCTGCCATGAGTGTGCCCATAATTAAGCTTGATACTAAATGTAAATGTCCTAATTGGCGCTGATAAAAAGCTTGCCAGAGTAACTGCTCTAATTGTTTTTGTTTGGCTCCTAACTCTCTTCGGGTAGCATAATGAGCTAAAAACTTAGCAAACTGATGATTAAATTGACACAAACTAGCAAACATGCTAAAATCATCTTATCACATGGCAATAAAAAAGGAAAGTCTTATGTCAAATTATCATCCCTGGCGCATTGCTTTAATTGTTACCCCAATGTTTTTTGTCGCTGGTTTTTTAACAGTTTTAGGTATGAAACTTGCCAATCAGCTTATTGCTGGTGATGCTTTTAATCAGTCACTGAGTTTACATCAACTCAACCGAGATAATTTTTTTACGGCTCAAGGTGAAGCTACTATTACCAGTGTTCCCGATCAAGTCAGCGTTGATTTAGGTCTCACTACCACTGCCACTAATGTACAACAAGTGCGTACTCAAGCTAATCAAATTATGAGTAGTCTTAATGAAAAACTCCTCTCTTTAGGTTTAGACAAAAAAAATTTCAAAACTACCCGCTATAGCCTTTATCCTAATTATGATTGGCAGTCAAGCAACAGACGCATTACTGGCTACAGTTTAGATACTAATCTGGAGGTGACAATGACTGATTTTGAGCTCCTTAACCAGGTTATTGATACTGCCAGTAATTTAGGCATTAATCAAATTGGGGCGGTTACTTTTAGTACTTCCACTGCCAAAAAGAATGATTTAAAAAATCAGGCTCGCGCTCAAGCTATTGAGCAAGCTAAAAGTAATGCTGAGCAGTTAGCTAATTTAGCCGGAGTGCGCTTGGGACAAATAGTTAACGTTTATGAAAGTGAAGATTATCCCGATGGTCGTGATTTAATGAGTTTGAGGAATAAAGCCATGGTTGAAATGAGTGCGGGCGAAGGCGCCGCTATTGAAGCCGGTCAAAGTGAATATCTTTATCGTGTAAATTTGGAATATGCCTTACAGTAAATTAGGTTTGTGAGAGGATTTGTTTCTTTTTAGCGTCAAATTCTTCGCGACTTAAAGCACCTTTTTCTACCAACTGCCATAACCTGTCAATTTCGCTGGCAGCGGAAACGCAGCTATGGCCGCAAGAAAAATCATCCATGTTTTGTTTGTTATGTAGTTGGGCAATTTTTTGCGAAGTTACTTGAACAAAACGACACAAATCTTTAATCCAAATCCAAGTATAGTCATCTCTGTTACCGGCTTTATCCTCAATCGCTAAACCACCAAAAAAAATGCCGGTGCGGTAATCCACCGCTGCTACCAAAGCATAGGTGTAAATTTTGGGGTCAGTCCCCCAAAACCAAAAATGATCCATTAAAATCAGCCGCTGATCAGTGGCAACTAGCAAACCAATGGTAGAGCCAGTAAAAACCCGCACTAAAGCAATAATATGCTCATCGCTGCCTAATTTATCGGCGAGCGCCCTGAGTTCTTTTTTACATCCCCATAAACCCACCTTACCATAAGCATTAATTTCTTGAGCAATAATAGCCGGATCTTTCATAATTAAACTTTCCTTAATTTTTTGCGACTAATTTCCACCACTAAATTAATTTTATACCGCCAAGGCTTAATCACCAAATCATGTGCTGGTAAATGAGGATAATCACTACCGCCAAAACCACGCTTAAAAGTAGAAAGCTTCCCAAAACGATGTTGACTGTCTCCCAGCGGTGCCACCCCCCAAAAATTATAACGACTCATGCCACGTTTTTTAGCTTCTTTAATTGCTGCCCATTGAATTGCTGCTGCTCCCGGATATTGACGCGCTAAATCACTGGAGGCACCATAATGATAAACTGCTTCCTGACCATAAAAAATAATCATCGCTTGAGCCAAAAGCTTTTCATCTAAAAAGCTCGAATAAAGAAGAACTTGATTATCAGGTACAAAAGCATTAAATTGTTGCTGCCAATAGGCTAAACTAAAAGGCACAAAATGCTGTCTTTTGGCAGTTTGCAGCTGCAATTGGTAAAATTTCTCTATATCGTCAACATTACTGCTAGCTATCACTTTAATACCCAGTTTACTGCCCCGGCGAATATCGTAACGGGTAGATTTGCGCATGGCTGCTAACAATTCAGCCTCCGAATGATGCAAATCTAACCGATGAGTTAATTGAGCACTCAAATGCATGGGTGCTGCCACTAAATGATATTTTTTCTCAAAAATATCTCGAGCGTACTGATCATCCAACAGCTGAGGACGAATACGCACAAAAACTGCCTTTTCACTCACCGCTAAAGCTTTAATGGCAGCAAAAAAGCTGGCTACTAAATCGCTGTCAAACCATTCTATAATTGGCCCCCCTGCTAAAGTTAAATATTTCCCCCGCTTAGCCTGCTCACTGACTACTAATGCAACTCCTAATAATTGTTGTTGGGCAAAAAATCCTAAACGAAAAATTTTTTTACCCATGAAACGATTAAACTCACCCCAATTCCAAGACTGCAAAAAATTTGCTTCGCGGTGAGGAGTTAAAAAATCTTCCCAAACAGACTTTTGCTTCACTTCTCGCACCACTATTGTCATAAGAGCTATTATACCAAAATAGCCTGGATAATTTGGCTTATCCGCCTCACATCATCGCGAGTAATTTCTTGATGGAGAGGTAAATTAAGCAGTTGGGCGGTAAAAGTTTTAAGTCTGGCAAGTTGGTTGAGCTCTAAATTGATTTCTTGCTGCCGCGGCAAAAGCGCATAATAATTTTCTGGAGCTAAAGGACTCTCATACCAAGTATCACTGCAAAAATAACCTGCTTGTTTTAAGGCAGCAATGACTGCCTTTTTTTGATTGATTGGGACTTTAATAGGCAAGCGCAAGGGTGCCATGCGCTTGAGTAAAGCTGGAGTTAAGTGCCACACTAAACAAGCTGCAGGCAAATTTTTAAAGTAGCATAAAAGTAAGCGACGGCGACGCGTGAGTTCCTTTGGCAAAGCTTTAATTTGTGTTGACAAAAATTGCCGCTGCCATGCAGGTAAAAGCGAAAGTTCACCTTGATGTTGATATAACATTGGTTGTGACAATAAGTTCATCTTTTTGAGTAAAAAATGTAAACATTTTCCCCACCCCCAGGCATAACCGTGTCTAATGAGCCAAGTCAACAAAGGATAAAGGCGATCTTTACTTTGTTGACAAAAGGGTACTTTTGTCAGCGCAAAATTTTTACTATTTAAGCCGCTACTCACCCAAATACCACCAGAAACTGTGTCTAGCAATTTATCTTGGCTACTAGAATAAATCACCTCACTACCTATTTGTCCTGCCACCATGCCATTGTCATAAATTGCTCCCACACTGTGCGCTAAATCTTCTATTAAAATAATCTTATTCTGTTTACAAAATTTAATCACTTGATGAATGTGGGGTTGAGGCATGCCTAAAGTATTTTGAATTATCAACACTGATAAATTCTTTTTTAAGCACTTGATATCCAAATTAAGTGTCTGCTTATCAATAGGCAAGAGCACCGCACAAAGACCGGCTTTTTGCACTGCTTGCACCACTGCCACACAAGTAAAACCTACCACCCCCACTCGAGAAGCAGCAGGTAAGTGCCAAGCTTGTAAAGCTGCTAGTAAAGCTTCCCTACCTTTGTAAAAATAACTCACTTGGAGTTTACCCTGACTATGACCCGCCAGACGACACACTTGAGTAAACAGCTTTTTCTCTGCTCCAATGCCTTTAGTTGTCAACACTTGCCATCCTAAAGATAAAGAAAAGTTAGAACCTAAACTATTAAATTTTGCCATAAAATTGGGTGTTGATAAATACTGTTGACAATTTGAGATACATGGGTAGCAATTAAATTATGTCCCGCTTGATTATAGGTAATTAACCAAGAGTTGGGAATTAGCCCAGCTAACTGTTGCCCTAAATAAAAAGGAGTGGCTTTGTCACGTTTACCCCAAAAAAGCAGTACTGGTACTTTAATTTTAGTTACCACTGGTGCTAAATCTTGAGCTACTAAATTTGCCATAGTTTGCCGCATAACTGGGGTAGCCAAATAATAATCCCGCTCACCAATTAGGACATATACTAAACGTCGACACCAAGAAAAATGCTTTAATGGCGCTGCTAAATGGGCTAAAAAAGCAAAGAGGTGTTTTTTAGCTAATACCATTGGGCGACGGTCTAAAAGACCAGCACTAGCTAATAAAATTGCTCCCTGCACTTGGGGGCTGGTTTTCCCCGCCAAATAAGAGAGAATAATTCTCCCTCCATTAGAGTGACCCATTAAAATTAATGGTTTATTTTGCTGACATACTTGCTTTGCTAGCCAACGGCGATAAGCGGCTAAATCCCAACTACTACTTAATGGCTCCCCTGTTAATCCAGGCACTTTAAGAATTTCTACCACCAAACCACGCTGTCGCAGCGCCTTAACCAAAGGTTGTACATTAGCCAAGGTATAAGTCCAACCAGGAATAAATAAAATTTTAGGGCGCATATTGCTCATATAATTTTTGCCGGTGTCGTTGATGGGCTTTTTCTCGCCGCACCAATTGCTCGGCTTGTTTTTTATCAGCTAATAATGCTTCTACCACTCCTTCCATAAAAGGAGCGCCTTTCAACAAAATTGCTTCCCCACCCTGCAAATGATTTTGTGCATAAGCAATAATTTCTCGCGGGTGGGAGAAAAAGTGATAATCTCGTTGCCGATGTTTTTGTAAAAATGGTAAAGTATATAATTTATTACCCTCACCAATTAATAAAATAGTGGCTTTTTTATCAGGAAAATCTAATAATAATTTTGCTAGGTGTTGATGTTGTTTTTTACTCGCACTCCCCTGCTCTAACATATGACCAATAATCAACCACTTTTTCTTAGCCGGGTAAAGGGCAAATAAGTCAATCATCGCTTTCATAGAATCTAAATTAGCATTGTAAGAAGAATCAATTAGGGTAGTATTTTTAATACCAGCTAAAAGACTACTGCGTCCCGGTGGCAAATTAAGTTTTTTATAAGCAGTATCAAGTTTAATTCCAAAAATTGCTACTGCTTGCTCTGCCATAGCTAAACTCAAAGCAATAACTGGCGGCAATAAATACGGCAAATGATAAGTATGTTTATTGATAACAAAAGTTGTACTTTTTGTAGCTAATTGATAATCAGTTAAATAATCAGCTTGCCAAAGCTTGATGACTTTATTTTTTTGCGTCTGGCTCAAGTGCGCCAATGCTTGCTTTACAGTTTTGCTATCTCCAGAAACATAGACTCGTTTTTGTGTAGCCACAAGAAATTGTGAAAATTCAGCAATAATAGCAGCTTGAGTATGCTGATACTTACCAGCCCGCACTACTTTATCAAAACGCATAGAATGAGTCGGACCAATACTGACTAAAAAAGTATAGGTGGGTTTTAATAAAGTAGCAATAAACTTACCCTCACCTGGTCGGTCAGCATCAGCTTCAATTACCAAATATTTTTTGTTTGGCAATGAGCGCCAAGCACCAAAAGGAGCAGCAAAAAATAAATATGGCCATTCGCTCAAAGTCAGTGTTTTTCGCTTTAAACCCAATAAATAAAATGGAATACCAAAAGAAGAATTTGCCTCGTGGGCAAAAAGGCACTGTTTGTTCAATTGCGCTTGCAGTAAATGAAAAAGTGTGGTCTTTCCTGAAGAGCCAGTCACTAAAATAATTACTGGCTGCCAACGGTGTAATAAAATGCGCGCCCAAAAAGCAAAATAGCCCGCCACCAAAAAATACAGCCGTGCCTTTAATTTTTCTAACATAGGGGTATTATACCGTTTTTATCGCCAAATTATTGTTGGCGATAAATCTTGACCGATGAGAGAATTTGTCCACCAATCCGACCATATTCATCTTGATTAGCTTCCGTTCTTCCCTGAGGGGCAAATTCAATCCGCAAATAATAAGTGGCATGGGCATCATTGCGCAAAAAATAAACCACTTTCCAATAATCATTACCCCGCTCCACATAAGAGAAACCAATTTTATCGGAAATATAACAATTCTCTCCCGAATCACTACGATAGCATTTAGTGCCTTCATCTTGTTTGTCACCACGAGTAGCACCAGGAACTTTAACTGCCATTTCTTGATTAACAATATCGTCCAGTGCCATGCCATTTGTTTGCGCTCCCTCTATTTTCATCACAAAACCGTTAACTGGTTTATCTTCTGCCACCTCACCAAATTTGAGCACTGCCCCCTGTTTAATAGGATTAACTACTAAATTAGGAATATTTTGATAAAAACTAAAGTCTCCACCTTCAGCTAAAAATATGGGCTTGCGTTCACTCAAAACCAAATCTTGCCGTGCTTGTTCTAGCTGAGTAGTTAAACTATTACGCTCTGCAATAACTTGATTGAGTTCTTGATTAAGACTACTAATTTTTCTATATTGTTGATACCAAAGCACAAATACCCCTACCCCAATCAACATAAAAACTGCCAAATAAATTATCACCATAATTGATGGCGGTAGCTTACTGTTGGTATTGGCGGCTAACGGTGTTGGTGGTGATGAAGTTTGACTGGAACTGGCAGTATTAACCGGCTGCTGACTTGATGCTGTTTCTGGAGTAACTGACAAGGTGCCAGCTTCTTGATCACTACTAGGTGTGGTGGCAACAGGAGGAACTGCCGCATCAGTAGCATTAGTTACTGGTAATGAAGTAATTATTTGACTAGCTGATTCTGGAGTAGCCTTAACTGATGTGGCTGCTACTACCATGTTATTTGATGATGGTTGAATTGACGCAACATCACCAGCAGTTGTTGCTGACAGTGCTGCTTCATTTCCCTGCTCTTTGGCTGCTGGAGTAATTGTGGGCGCTGGTTCTAAAGGCGCAAAAACATCATCACCTATGGGTGGCGGTGGTGGCACTGTAGCCGGCTTACTAGCAGAAAAAATTTCTTGTGGATTCATGATAGATAATTACAATATCTGGCGTACTTTATCCCAATCAACAGACACTCCAGCATGACGTTGATTTGCCTTTATTTTAACATGCTTCACTGGTACTGACAATTGTCGATACAGCATGCTGCGCAAAAAAGCAGCCAAGCTCAAACCATTCTCTGCTGCTTGCTGACGCAGTTGCGCGTGCAAAGCCGCCGGCAACATAATCTTCACTTGTTTGAGGGCGGGAGTAGTAACGGGTAATTTACTCATCACCATGCTATTTTATGCAAGAAAATTCATAAAATCAATGGGGCTTTTAACTAAACACCAAAGCAGGTGCTAACGATAGAGATTGCCTTTTTTATCACATCAAATATCACAGCAAACGGTACAAATAAAAAATCTTCATCACCTCTTGCTGCTCTCATCATCACTGCCGTCACCATGATAGTCAGTGGTATCACTATGATTGCTGCTACCACTGTGCTAGCAAGCATTGAAATAGAAATTGTCTGGCGATATTTGGTCATTATTGTTATCTGGTAGTACAAATGCCCTAAACTTGTCAAAAATAAAGCCAAAGCAAAAACTGCTATTGCTATGCTTATTTCTAAAATAAAATTAGACAAGTCCGCAATATCAGGATGGAAAACATTATATAAATGAATCACTACTGCCACTGGTAAAATACTTGCCAAAGTAATCACATAAAGGGGGATATTGGTGTCTTTAAGTTGACGATAAACCCAGCGGATAATGATAAAAACAAGTGGGAGAGCGACTAATAGCCCTATAAATAAATTGACTAAAACAAAGACTAACAGCAGCGCAATGGTGATTAAAAGCACTAATAAGCTAACCCTTCTGATAACCAAAAACCATCTCAACAAATTATCCATACCTTCACCTGGAATATTACTCTTTTGCTTGAAAATAGAAATAGTGGTCAGTAATTCTCTCTTCATCCTTATATTTTATTAAAGAAAAAAGTTGCTAAAGGAGCCAATTAAAAATCCAATTAGTCCTTGTCCTAATGGTGCTATGACTAATAGTAGTATAACTAAAGCCACTAAGCTACTCCAAATCTGCTGTCTAGAAAGCTGATATCCACGACGCTTCATTGTTATCTGGTAGTACAAATGCCCTAAACTTGTCAAAAATAAAGCCAAAGCAAAAACCACTGCTACTATGGCTGCTTCTACTAATAAAAGCCAAAAACTCCCCTTAAAACCACCACAAATGAAACCTAAACAAAAAGTTCCTGTCACTAGTAACATCCCTACTAAGGTAATCACATAAAGGGACACATTGGTATCTTTAAGTTGACGATAAACCCAGCGGGCAATAATAAAAGCTAGTGGAATAGCTATGGGGAGCAACCCCAGGGAAAACTCCCTTAACCACCCTATAAAGAAACTGGCTAAAATAAAAGCCAACAGTAGCGCAATGGTGATTAAGAGTACTAATAAGCTAACTCTTCTAGTAACTGCAAATCTTTTTAATAAATTATCAGTGCCTTCGTCTGGAGTAGCATTCTGTTGCTGGAGAGCAGGAGTAGTTGGAGATAATTCACTCATCACCATGCTATTTTATGAGGAGTAGCTATATAAGTCAAGGATTAACTTGTAATAGGACAACACCTTTTACACATAACAAAAAATTTATCATATTATGGGGCTATGACAAAAGTTATGCCACAAAATCAAAATGACAATAATTATTAAGTTGCTATGAAGCTAACTACTAAATTAGTGATGATGCACCAAATTTTCACTTTTTTATAAAAAAACGCGAGTATCAAAACTAGTCGGTCTATTTATCCCCCTGAAAGTACTCAGGGGGATTTTTACAAAACCAACATTTACCTTCATAAAGAGTATACTCGCCAACATCATTAATTAATAAGCTAGCAAAGTAATTGTCATCAAGATGAGTAATGATTAATTCCCGATCATCAGAAAAAAAGATATGTAGATGCTTACCCTCAACTTCATCATTAATAAATTCAATTTTTTTAATCAAAGTTGCTTGTACCGTATTAAATACTGCTTGAGCCTCTCTAGCTATTGGCCAATCTCCAAAATTTGTCCTCATGATAATACCTCTTCTATCCCTGCACCAAAAAACCCAACCAGAACTAACTTCTAGCTCAGCGCGGCAATCTTTGTCAGTTGTTTGGCGTAAATAAAAAGTGATGGACACAGATGGATGCACTACTACTCGCTCAATTTCCATCCCTACAGCTAATTGAAAAGCTTGTGTGTATTCCTCCCAAGTTAATAACTTATCCTCTTGATTGACCTTGGTAATTGCCTCGCTCATAAACAATCTGATATCGTCAAATTTAATCGAGTTACTCTAAAGATAATAAAAATATTTTTACTTGGCAGGCCCAGAGGGAATCGAACCCCCGCTAAAGGTTTTGGAGACCTCTGTACTACCGCTATACGATGGGCCTGTTTGCTTAATCATTAAGGTTTAGAAAATTAGCATTACCAATAAAACCAAAATCAACAAACCAATAACTCCAAAAAGAATGAGCATGTCTTTACCTTTATCTAGCATAAAATTCCTTCCTTAACTTCAGCAAATATTATACTCCAGAACAAGCACTTGGTGCCTAAAAAGTCAGCTTTAAGGCTGATAAAGGCAGTGACTGTTCTTTTTGCGCTTCTTCTCGGTAGCGCAAAGTCACTTGAGCAGCTTTTTCTTCTTGATCGCCCACAATCACCATCACCGGCACTTGAGCTAATTGAGCATCGCGAATTTTGGCGCTTAAACGCTCAGAACGCTCATCAAGCTGCACTCGCACTCCATCAGCTTGTAACTGCTCACAAACTTTTTGAGCATAAGTTAGATGACGGTCGGCAATAGGTAAAACTACTGCCTGCACTGGTGACAGCCAAGCTGGTAGACGTCCAGCATAATGCTCTAACAAAATGCCAATCATCCGCTCATAAGAGCCAAAAATAGCTGCATGCACCATCACCGGAGTTTGCTTATGGCCATCTCTATCAATATATTCACAATTAAAGCGACCGGGCAGCTGAAAATCCAGTTGCACTGTGGCTACCTGCCAAGAGCGTCCCATGCTATCTTTAATATTAACATCAATTTTAGGACCATAAAAAGCGCCATCTTTTTCTTTTAAGCCATAAGAAATTTTTTCTTCAGCCAAAACAGCTCGCAAATCATCTTCAGCTTTGTTCCAAGTGGCAATTTCACCCATAAATTGATCTGGTCTGGTAGACAAAAAGTACTCTGGTACCAAGCCTAATTTTTGATAATACTCGCGCACCATTTTAAGAAGATTACCCACTTCTTGGTGAATTTGATCCTCACGAATCAGCAAATGCGAATCATCTTGGGTAATCTCGCGCACCCGAAACAAACCATTCAACTCTCCCGATTGCTCATTGCGAAACACATGGCCAATTTCTGTATAGCGAATAGGCAAATCTCGATAAGATCGCTGCTTGGTTTTATAAATTAAAATATTAAACGGACAGTCCATGGGCTTGAGGCAATAAGTTTCTTTATCTGCCTTAAAAACAAACATATCGTCGTGATAGTGATCCCAATGACCAGAAGTTTTCCATAAAACACTTCTGGCAATCTCTGGGGTTTTAATTTTAATGTACCCATATTTCTTTTTAATTTGCACCCCTAAATTTTCTAAAATGTCCCAAATAATCATCCCTTTTTCGTGCCAAAACACTGCTCCAGGACTTTCAGGATGCAGCGAAAACAAATCTTGTTCTCTACCAATACGTTTATGATCACGCTTTTTAGCCTCAGCTATGGCTTGCAAATAGGCGTCTAAACTGGCTTGGTCAAAAAACGCTGTACCATAAATGCGAGTCAATTGTTTATTTTTTTCATTACCACGCC
>CAUUGB010000012.1:0-22517 GCA_963544615.1 uncultured bacterium
CATTTTTGCAAGCAATAATTATAAGTATATATATAATCATTGCTTGCAAAAATGGCTGTGAAGGGCTGCTAAGCAGCTGCATCACATTTGCATGAGCAATAGCAACTACAAGAGCAATCATGGTAAACATTAAAGCAGAACCCAAAGATTTGCCATGACTAAACCATTCGAATGTATCCGGGATCGTTAATAAAATTATCCAAAAACACACCCCACTCATCACGCTAAATCAATCCCATGCGAGCTAACCAAGACCTTTGTCGCTGATATAAAATGACACTCGGCAAAGATAGCAAACTACAAACTGCCAAAGTTATAGCTACGACGTAGCATAAGTGCCAAAACCAATGAGTGAGGCTGCCATGCGGCAAGATGAACACACCACACAAAGAAACTGCTAAAACTCGCCGGTAAATTTGGTACAAACTGGTTTTTTTTGTTAATAAAGTTTTCATCACCATTTTCTCTGCTTGCCTACTAAAGGAGTAATTTTACCCAACAAAATTAGAGCCATTAAAACGGCAAAGCCACACATAATTGAAGGAATACCAGCTAGCGTTTCGGGAGCTAAAAGATTAATAGTGGTAGTAGGCAGCAGAAAAGCTAAATAGGCAATACTTATCCAATAAAATGCCTGACTACAACGTTTAGAGCGGCAATGACGGCGCCAATAGCCACTTAGTACTAAAGCAGATAGCAAAAAACTATAATAATAAGCCCCCCAATAAGGCAAAGCATGAGGTTTGCTGGTAAAAATAACATAATTGCCCAAACAAACTTCACTGATAATTGCCTCATCAATAAATAAAAAGTAACCAGAAAATGCCACTGGCAAGGCATAAAGCAACCACAGCCACCAGCCCTTTTTGTGTGCCAAACAAAAAATCAGCTGCAAACCTAAAGGAGGCAGAAGAGTGATAGCCACATGACCAATACGTGCCCAAAAAAAATTGGCACTACTATCTTGAGTACAAATAAAAAACTCTGCTAATTGAAAAACTCCCAAACATAAAAGCAAACTCACAATTAATTGGGTTACTTGATTAAATTTATAGCGCCAACAGACATAAACTGCCCCTAAAAATTCAATCAATAAAGTTGCCAACATTACTGGTGGCGAAAAACAATACAACTTCAACGACGCTCGCTCACTGGTGGTGCTTCTCACACAAAGAGAATATCATAGTTGGTGGGTAAAAACAATCTTTATCTAAATCTAAGTAAGCAAATTCACAATTTTGCCCGGAACATAAATTTTTTGGCGAATTTTTTTGCCATTTAATTTAGCTATCACCTTTTCTCGCGCCAACACTTGCTGCCACAAATAATTTTCATCACTTAACCCAGAGACATCTAACTCTAACCGGTCACGCAATTTACCGTTAATTTGAATAGGCAAAATTAAAGTTTGCTTTTGTGATAACTCTGGCTTAAATACTGGCCAACTAGTAGTAAAAATGCTCTTTTTATAACCTAAATTTTCCCATAATTGTTCGGTTAAATGAGGGACAAAAGGAGCTAAAAGTTTAATTAAAACCTCATAATCATCTTGATGAATTTTGGCTTTACTCGCGAGTAAATTAGTTAAAATCATTAAAGAGGAAACAGCGGTATTGAGCTTAAATTCACCAATATCACTAGTTACTTTGGCAATAGTTTGTTGCAGCAAAGCTTGATCGTCTGCTGCTAAGCGTTTTTTCGCCCCCAGCTTTTCTTGCAACCCCCATACCTTTTCTAAAAATCTGCGGCTACCTTTAAGACTTTTAGTACTCCAAGCACAAGGGTTACCAAACGGTCCCATAAACATTTCGTAAATCCGCATAGCATCAGCGCCATATAAAGCCACCACTTCATCAGGATTGATAACGTTTCCCCAACGCTTAGACATCTTTCGACCATCTTCGGCTAGAATCAACCCCACATGCTGAAGTTTTTTGAATGGTTCTGGAGTAGAAACAATCCCCAAGTCATACAAAAATTTATGCCAAAAACGAGCATAAATTAAATGTCTGGTAGCGTGCTCTGCTCCCCCAACATAAAAATCCACCGGCGCCCAGGCTTGTTCTTTTTTGCTAGATACCAAATTCACTTGATTATGTGGGTCTAAATAACGCAAATAATACCAACTACTACCTGCCCATTGAGGCATGGTATTGGTTTCTCGCCTGGCTTTAGCACCACATCGTGGACAGGTAACGCTCACCCATGAGGTAATATTAGCTAAAGGTGATTCACCCGTACCAGTAGGTTGGTAATTTTTTACTTCTGGCAGTTTCAGGGGCAATTCACTTTCTTTAAGTGGCACTACCCCACACACTGGGCAATGGATAATAGGAATTGGTTCTCCCCAGTAGCGTTGACGAGAAAAAACCCACTCACGCAGTTTATAATTAATTTTTGCTCTGGCTAAACCACGAGCATGCAAGTCAGCTAAAATTCGCTCACGAGCTTTCTGACTACTTAAATTAGTATATTGAGCACTCTCCACCAAAATCCCATCATTGGTAAAAACAGTTTGTCTAGCACTATCATCTTTATTTTCAATTGCTTTAGTTGGTTTAATAACAGTTTTAATGGGTAAATTAAATTTGCTAGCAAAATCACCATCACGCTCATCATGAGCAGGTACAGCCATCACCGCTCCAGTACCATAATCAGCTAGTACATAATCAGCCAACCACACTGGTACCAGCTCACCATTAATAGGATTAATAGCCTCAATGCCCTCCAAAGCAATACCAGTTTTATCACGATTAAGCCTCGTGCGCTCTTGTTCACTTTGTTGTTGAGCTTGAGCGCAGTAGTCTTTAACTTGAACTTGTAAAGCTTGACTTAAATGAGGCAAAATTTTCTCTAGTAAAGGATGTTCTGGAGACATTACCACATAAGTACAACCAAATAAGGTATCTAAGCGAGTGGTAAACACTGTCAATTGTGCCAATGACGATTCTTGCTTTGTTTGCAAAACAAAGTCAATCTCCACACCCACACTTTTACCAATCCAGTTAACCTGCATGGTTTTAATAAATTCCTCCCATTCCAAATTAGCTAAATCAGCCAGCATCCGCTCAGCATATTTAGTAATTCGCAAATTCCATTGTCTCATGGGTTTTTTTTCAATCACGCTCCCACAACGCTCACATTTACCATCTTCTAAATCCTCATTAGCCAAACCTGTTTGACAAGAAGGACACCAATTAATCGGGGCAAATTCTTCAAAAGCTAATCTTTCTCTATCAATTTCACTTTGTTGTTTTTTATCTAAAGCATAATAATCATTGGTACCAAATTTTTTTTCTATTAATTTGTTAATTGGCTGTGCTTTATTAAGACGCTGATCATAATAGCTGTGATAAAGTTGCAAAAAAATCCACTGTGTCCAATGATAAAACTCAGGATCGGTGGTATTGATTTCTCTCTCCCAATCATAGTTAAAACCCAATGCCCGTAATTGTTTTTTAAATACCCGCACATTCTCAGCTGTGGCTGCTGCTGGATGAATTTTATGCTTGAGAGCGTAATTTTCCGCTGGCAAACCAAAAGCATCCCAACCCATAGGGTGCAACACACGATATCCTTGCATAGTTTTACAACGAGCCACAATATCGGTGGCAATATATCCTTTAGGATGCCCCACATGCAATCCTGCGCCAGAGGGATAAGGAAACATATCTAAAATATAATATTTGGGCAATTTAGCATTTTCTTTAGTACGATATAAATGAGTTTCTGCCCAACGTTTTTGCCACTTGGCTTCTAGTTCTTGATGTTGATATGACTGCTTCATAAATTTTTCTTCCCAACTCCAGCTATTAAATTGGCAAATGCTTTTTCTCTTGGCAACCATTTTTAGGCTTTTTTCGTATTTTTTTGCTGACTGTTTTTCAAATCTAGGTAAAAGTGTGCTATGGTAGTTTGCATATAAGGAGCTAAAAGAATAGTACCCAAGCCCACAGTGAGAATACACAAAAATATCCAACCTAAAAAGCTTAAAGTTAAAACAAAATAATCAAATTTATGTCCCCTCATTAAATCCCAAGATTTTTTTAAAGCGTCAAGAACATCAATTCTTTTATCTTCATATAAAATAAAAAATACTTGAGAAAGACCAAAAGCTAAAATAATTCCTGGAATCACACATAAAAGCAAACCGGCAAAAGTTACTAGACACACTGCTACCATTGCCATGACTGCTCTAACAAAATCATAAAATCCGTCCAAAACCATATTCAGCTGTACCTTTTTGCCAGTTGCTAAACGTAAAAAAAAGCCCGCAGCCGACAAACTTAAAGGACCGCCAATTGCAAAAGCAGCAATAATAGCATAAATGCCAAAAATACCCGTCAACAAATTAATTACTGCTATCAGCAAAACAAATATCACTGTATCTTGCCAGTGACCTGTTAAACTTGCTTTTGCTCTTTGCTTTAGTTCTGCTCTAGTAACCATATAAGAAGCTTTTTCACTTACCTAATTATCAGAGGTATTATATTACAAATTAAAAAATTGTGACTATGTATTGTTGTCGACAAAAAGTTGCATGAAAATTAATGCCTATATACGCCGATAAGCCAAACGAAAAGTAATTTTTTTACCACTTCCAAGACGCTCAACCACACCCTTGGTGACTAAATGACCCAAAAGCACATGTGCTCTTTGTCGTGAAACTCCTAAAATTTCTGCCGCGGCTGCCAAATTCTTTGCACCAGCATAATCGCGCAACTGTTGATAGGTTTTTTTCTCTGCCGCCGTTAAGTTATGACTGGCTAAAACAATCTCTTGCCAAGCATAGACACTATCATAACTAACTTGTAAACTATAGCGCACTCCTTTGATAAAATAATCTAACCAAGGCGCATAATCATCTAAACAGGGACGCTCTAACCTACCCCGAAAACGCGACAAATTAAGTAAATCATAATCTTCCAACACCCACATTTTTGCTACTTGGTAACCAAAATACCGCAACAACAATAATAAAAATAATCTTGCCATCAATTCACCACTTAGCGGAAAAACCTTCTCTTCAATTAAATATTTATAAGCCACTCCCACTCGTACTAAAGGGTGAGTGCGCTCATCAGCAAAAAGCCACTCTATTAATTCTTTAAAGAGCTGACGTTTAATTGATAATTTATCTTGCCCACCTAATAACTGCTGATAGATTTTAACTACTTTTTCTTGTTGATGAAGATGATTTTTTAAGGTATCCGCATGCCGAAGTAAATTAGCTAAATTAAGCAGACGTTGTTCTAATTCATTGGCAGGCAAAACTTTTTTGTGCCGTAAATCTTGGAGGCGTTTTTTATCAACTCCTGCTTGAGTTAAAATACCCACTGCCCAAACGCAACGCCACAAATTTTCTTCTTGCCAAGCGGGGATAATTTTTCTTGGCAACATTATGACTGGAGGCGACTTAAGTAAGTGATTAATATAAACTAAATTAGCACTGGTACGCTTATCGGCGTAATATTCATTCACTTTAGTCACCAAACAATTTTATGGTGAAAAAATTACTTTGTCAAACTAAAATAGGAAAAACTTTGTTGCGGAGCTAGGAGTTGAACCTAGTCTGCGAGATTATGAGCCTCACGTGCACCGTACACTACCCCGCGCCTCAAGAGTTTGAATTGTAACACATCTTGTGTTAAAATACAAATCTCCATTTTATTGACACCAAATCTCGATTAATGCTCATAGGCGAGGTAGCTTAGTGGTTAAAGCGAAGGATTCATAAACCTTAGATCGTGGGTTCAACTCCCACCCTCGCTACTATTTATTGTTACTCGCCGTTTTGGCTACTTCTCCCTTAACTAATAAGGCAGCAATAATGGTGGTAATCGGCACAGCTGCCATTAAACCAATACTACCCACTAAAGTACGTGCAATCTCTTCGGCAATCATTTCGGCATTGATAGTTTGCATCCAAGCCACACCACTTTGACTTAAAAGCACTAATAAAGGTAAACTAGCACCTGCATAAGTTAATACTAAAGTATCCACCATAGAAGCCACATGGTCTCTACCAACTTTCATACTTTGGGCATATAACTGTGCCAATTTAATTTTAGGATTAGCAGTTTTAATTTCGTTGACCACTGACGCTTGCGCCATAGTCACATCGTTAATTACTCCCAAACTCGCAATCACAATGCCAGCCAAAAGCAAACCGCGAATATTGATTACTTCCCCCATAGTGGCAATTAAAAAAGCTGAGTCCTCACTAGCAAAGCCAGTTAAATGCAAACCTTCTACTGCTAAAAAACCACAACCTACCGTTAAAATTAAACTAATTATGGTAGCTAACACTCCCGCATGAGTTTTTCTCTGCCAACCATGTGAAAGATAAAAAGTTAAAGGAATAATAATTATGACTGACAAAATTGAAATCAAAAAAGGATTGTGTCCACTTAAAATAAAAGGAATAGTAAACTTAAACACTACCACAAAAGTACTCAGCAAACCTAAAATAGATAACAAACCTTGCTTTCTGGCGACCGCCAAAACAATGAGCAAAAATAAAATAGTTAATACTCCCAAACCATCACGACGTAGGTAGTCGGCAATATAATAAGTTTGTGGATCAGCAGGATTGGTAGTGCCCAGCAACACCAATTCCCCAGCATGATAAACATTTTGTCTCACCATGGGTAAATGTCCATTTTCAATGGTATAAACTTCACCCGCTTTTTCTCCTTTAAGAATTTCTATTTTTAATTGCTGATAAGTTTGTTTTCTCCCCTGAACTTCCCGCTCTTCTTGCAGCGGTACAGCAACAATTTTACTCTCCCAAAGTGTGTCTGACATATGTTAATTATTTTACCTAATAACTTCTTGCTTGATTATATCACCGGAGCAAATTCAGGTAATTAAACGCTAAAGCAGTCTAGCAATTTTTTACACACCTTAAAAGTTAAGTAAGCAACAACTGCTTTGATTAGGTCTCCAGCAATCTTTAAGGATAAACAAATAACTACAGTTGAATAAGTAATTGACAGTGGTCTTATTTTCTCCCAACTATTCATTACCTTCACCAATTTACCCATGCTATAATCGCTCCCATGAGTGCCTATGCCCTTTTTTCTGGCAGTAGCCATGTGCTCCTGGGGAGCAAAATTGCCCAGCAACTCAATGTACCTCTTTCACCAATGGTGAGTAAATACTTTAGTGATGGCAATTTATATGTACATCTAACTCATATTCACCCTCAGCAAAATGTTTTAATTCAGTCATTAGGTTTAACCGCTGTGAATAACCATTTTTTGGAATTGCTGTTTATGCTTGATGCATTAAGGCGTGCTGGCAGCAACCAGAACATTGTGGTGCTACCCTATTTTTCTTATGCTAAAGCTGATCGCTTAGAACACTCTGGCACTAGCTTACGCTCTCAAGTTTGTGCTACCTGTCTGCAACAAATGGGAGCGGGCAAAATTATTACCCTTGATTTACATTCTCCTCATGTAGCTACCTATTTTAAGATATCAGTAATTAACTTAAGTCCAGTGAATTTTTTCTATAAAAAACTTCGCTCTCAGTTAGCTGGAAAAAATTTAGTAGTGGTTTCACCAGATCAAGGTTACCACCAACGTGCTTGTGAATACGGACAGCTTTTTTCTTGTCCAGTATATAGTGGGCAAAAAAAACGCCGCGATGACAATGAGCATATTGCTCAAATCACCCTTAAAGGTGACTTTGAGAATAAAACAGTCTTGGTAGTAGATGACTTTACTACTTCTGGCAACACCTTGCAGTATTTGAGCAAAATTCTCCACCGTCAAGGTGCTAGAGAAATTATGGTGGTGGTGACTCATTGTTTACTCAACCAAACTGCCCTAAAAAAGCTCTTGGCTGCTCCCATTGACAAACTCATTACCACCAATTCTCTCGCCAATCCCATATTTAATGGTTCCCCACCTCAATTAGAGTGTTACAATTTAGCTAATTTTTTGGCGTCAACTATTAGGCAAACTTGTCAAAATTAGTTGACCTTTTTACTGCCATAACGGCAAACAAATTTACCCACGGGATTGCGAGGAGCTTGATTAAATGTTAAAATTTATTCATGAAAAATAATCTCCAAGCCATTGCCAAACAATTAATGACCCCAGGAAAGGGTATTTTAGCCGCAGATGAATCTATTGGCAGTGTTGATAAACGTTTTGCTCCCCATGGAATTGCCAATAATGAAGAAAATCGTCGCCAATTTCGTCTCCTTTATCTTGCTTCTCCAGGAATTGAAAAACACTTAAGTGGTGTAATTATGCACGAAGAAACAATTTTGCAGGAAGCTAATCGCAACCTAACTTTTTCTAGCTTGCTCGCTGGCATTGGTGTTTTACCCGGAGTTAAGGTAGATTTAGGTTTGGTAAAGCTACCTAATTTTGCTGGGGAAACTGTCACTCAAGGGTTAGATAGCCTACCCGAGCGACTGCAAGAATTTACCAACTTGGGCTTAAAGTTTACCAAATGGCGGGCCGCTTTTAGTATTGATGATGAAAAACATTTACCCACCGACCAAAGCATTCTGGCTAATATTCACGCTTTAACTCGCTACAGTTTATTAGTACAAGAGTTTGGTATGGTCCCGATTGTCGAGCCCGAAGTACTGCTAGTGGGTAATCATAGCTTAGAGAAAAGTGCAGAAGTATTAGGGAGAGTTTTAAGACTTTTATTTGAACATCTTCATTATTATCATGTAGATTTAACTGGTTTAATTTTGAAAACTAGCATGGTTATCCCTGGCAAAGACTATCAACAACCTTGTACCAGTGAGCAAGTTGCCGCTGCTACTGTCAGTGTATTAAACCAATATGTCCCCCCCCAAACCGCTGGAGTGGTATTTCTTTCTGGAGGACAAACTCCCAGTCAAGCCAAAGACAACTTGCATGCTATTGTTAATTTAGGTCCACAACCATGGCCACTAACCTTCTCCTTTGCCAGAGCTCTTCAAGAACCAGCTTTAGATGTATGGCAAGGAAAAATTGCTAACTTTAATGCTGGACAAGCTAAATTTTTAGAAACCCTAGGAGCCAATACAGCTGCTTTACAAGCTGATTGAGAATTGGTATCTAACCCCCTTAGTCATTTTGCTAAAAATATTTTTTGATTTGATAACTAAAAACCCACTGCCTAGCAGTGGGTTTTTATCAATTTATTAAAGCTCCAACCTTACATCATGCCCATACCTGGGTTCATTGCTGGGGCTTCTGCTTTTTTCTCTTCAGGAGCGTCAGTAACCAAGGCCTCGGTAGTTAGCATCATAGCGGCTACTCCGGCAGCATTAGCTAAAGCGGAAATTTCTACTTTAGCTGGCTCAATCACCCCATCTTTAACCAAATCGCTAAACTCACCGGTTAAAGCATTAAAACCATAACTGGCATTATCTTTTTCCTTAATCTTTTGCACTACCCAACCAGCATCAACACCAGCATTAGTAGCCAACATCCGCATGGGCTCATCAAGCACTTGTTTGATTAAATCAATTCCAGCTTGCTCATCACTGCTATCTGCTTTCATTTTATCCAACACTTTACCAGCTTGAATAAAGGTAACTCCACCGCCAGGAATAATACCTGTTTCAATAGCAGCTTTGGTAGCTTCTTTAGCATCCTTAACTCGCTCTTGTAAATTCTTCATTTCTAACTCAGTGGTAGCACCAACTTGAATCACGGCTACTCCACCAGTTAATTTGGCTTTGCGCTCCAGGAGTTTTTCTTTATCAAAATCAGAAGTAGATTTAGCAATCTCATTATCAATCACACTAACGCGATCTTGAATATCTTTTTTACTCCCTTTGCCTCCCACAATTCTCGTATTATCTTTGTCGGAGCGAACACTATCGGCTTTACCTAAATCTTCCAACTCCACATCTTTAAGAGCCATACCAGTTTCACTAGAAATAAATTTAGCTCCCACTAAAACTGCAATATCCTTGAGAATTTCTTTACGGCGATCCCCAAATCCAGGAGCTTTAACTGCCAAAACATTAAAGGTGCCCTTAAGTTTATTAACTACCAAAGTAGTTAAGGCTTCTCCTTCAATATCGTCAGCAATTAACACAAAATTGCGTGTCACCGTCATGATTTTTTCCACATAAGGGAGTAAATCTGTTTGTACATTGGCAATTTTATGGTCAGTCACCAAAATTAAGGGGTCTTCAATCACAGCTTCCATAGTTTCGGTATTGGTCATAAAATAAGAAGAAACAAAACCTTTGTCAAACTCCATACCCTCTTTATGATCAATGGCAATTTCGGTAGTTTTGCCTTCTTGAACTTCTACCACGCCATCTTTTCCCACCAATTTAAGTGCTTTGGCAATTTTGTCACCAATTTCTTCTGATTGAGCAGAAATAGCCGCAACTTTTTGCCATTCATCTTCCTTAACTGGTTTAGCCAGACGAGAAATTTCCTTAACTACTGCTCCAGCAGCTTTTTCAATCCCTTTTTTCATTACCATTGGATTAACTCCAGCAGTAACCAAAGTCATCCCTTTACTGGCAATTTTACTCGCCAATAAAGTTGCTGTAGTAGTACCATCACCAGCAGCGTCATTGGTTTTTGCTGCTGCTTCTTTAACCATTTCTGCTCCCATGTTCTCAAACTTATCCGCCAAACTGATTTCTTTAGCAATACTTACTCCATCGTGAGTGACATTGGGTGCTCCCCAACTGCGATCCAAAGCTACATTGCGTCCCTTAGGACCTAAAGTAGTGGTCACTGCTGCTGCCAATTTCTCCACTCCAGAGAGCATTTTCTTTCTGGCTTCATCGCCATAAATAACTTGTTTTGCCATATTAATTACCTTTCCGATTAACTAAAACTTAATTAATTTTTGCTAAAATATCTTCTACCTTAAGAATTTGATATTCCACATCTTCAACTTTAAGCTCATTACCACCCCATTTTTTATAAACCACCATATCGCCAATTTTTAAACCTAAATCTTTAGCGCTCAAGTTGGCCTCCTCACAACCACAATCACAATTCTTTTTACTCACTGGTCTATCGGCACCAATCGCTAAAATTTTGCCATAACTTGGTTTCTCATTATTATTGGTGGGCAAAACAATGCCCGAGGCAGTGACAGTATCTTTTTCACTTGGTTCTACCAAGATGTAACCCGCTAAAGGTTGGAGTTTTTTAATATTAAACTTCATAAGTTTTCCTTTCTCTTGCTATTATTGAAGTTAATTTTTACCAAATAGTAGTCAAAAAATTGTCAAATTCTTATTGGCACTAATTATATGTGACTGCCAAATTTTGTCAATAGGCTATTACTTAATCATCTTTAAGCTATCAAAATAGTTCATTATACTATTGCTAATAAAGTGTTTGCTCTCTCTCCAATCTTGATAAATCTAGTTCCTTATCATTAAAACCTTCATATTTATGCGAGGATTATAATCCTTTAACTTTCAGTTTCGTGTTACAATAATACTTGACTGGCGGGGTGTAGTTCAGATGGCTAGAATGCGCGCATGGGGTGCGTGAGGTCGCAGGTTCGAGTCCTGTCACCCCGACCAAGCAGGCAGAGAATGGTATATAATAGAACAACAAACTGCGAGAATAGCTCAGTTGGCTAGAGCGTCTCCTTGCCAAGGAGAAGGTCGCGGGTTCGAGTCCCGTTTCTCGCTCCGAATGACACTTTTTGAGGAAATTGACTTTATCACTCTCGAGGAGTAAACTACCAAGCCATGTCGCTTGTACCCACCATTGCTATCCACCACCCTCAAGCATTAAGCAGCGCCATTAAAGTACTCCACCAAGGAGGACTAGTCATTTGTCCCACCGAAACTGTTTATGGTGCTTTAGTAGATGCTACCAATCCTCAAGCAGTTGGTAAACTTTTAAGTTACAAACGCCGTCCTGCTGGCAAAGCCATTTCCATTGCTTGTGCCAGTGAAAAACAAGCGCAAATTTATGTCAAACTTAATCAACAGGCAAAGCAAATTTATCGCACGATGTTGCCAGGGCCAGTCACGGTTATTTCAGTTAGTCAAAAAAAAGTAGTCAGTTCTTTAGAAAGTGAACGTGGTACTTTAGGTGTTCGTCTCAGCAGTCATCCTTTCTTACAACAATTGCTCAAAAAATTTCCTCATCCAGTTACGGCTACTTCTGCCAATAGCAGCGGGAAAAAAACTCCTTACTGCTTTGATGACTTAGTGACTCATCTCTCCGGCAAACAACAACAGCTCATCGATTTATTTATTGATGCTGGACGCCTCCCACCCAATCAGCCTTCATTGGTAATCGATACCACTACTCCCACCCCCACTCTTTTGCGGCAACGCCCAGATTTACAAGAAAAAATTGCCTCATTGTTACAGCACTATCACAGCCACAATGAAAAGCAAACCCAACAACTCGCCACCCAACTGCTGCATGAGCAGTGGCCGGTAATTCAAAAAAGTGGTTTAATTGTGGCTTTAGATGGAGATCTCGGTGCTGGCAAAACCACCTTCACCAAAGGCTTAGCTAAGGCTTTGGGCATTAGTAGCACCGTGACTTCACCCAGTTACACTTACTTAAAAGAGTATCCTTTTAACTACCAAAAAGTTACCGGAGAACTTATTCATGTAGACGCTTGGGCAATTGACCAACCTCAAACACTAACGGGCCTTAACTTAAATACTTATCAGCAACCAGGCAAATTACTAGTCATTGAGTGGTTTGCTCAAATTAAAGCGTGGCTAAAACCCAAAGTACCCCTGCTCCAGGTAACCATTAGCGGTGAAAACCCAAGAGAATTTACTCTTTATCAATCATGATAGTTTTAGGGATTGATACCAGCTGTGACGACACTTGTGCTAGCGTAGTTGTAGGACAACAGGTGTTATCTAATGTGGTTTCTTCACAAGTGAGTTTACATCAGCCGTATGGAGGTGTTTTTCCTAGTGTGGCCAAACTAGCCCACCAACAAAATATTGCTCCTGTGGTTAATCTGGCTCTTAAGCGCTCTCACCTTCATGAGCATAGCATCCAAGCAATTGCTGTCACTATTGGCCCAGGTTTAGCTCCAGCTCTGGAAATTGGCCTCAGTTTTGCCAAAAAATTAGCCCAAAAATTGAAACTACCGCTTTTGCCCATTAATCATTTAGAAGGACATCTACTCTCCCCTTTACTCCAAGCACACTCAGCAAAAAGCCAGGCTACAACTGTGGGTAAAAATTGCTTAGGCATGGTTATTTCTGGTGGTCACAGCCAATTTATTCGTCTCAAACAACTGGGCTCTTATCAAATATTAGGTGAAACTCTCGATGATGCTATTGGTGAAAGTCTAGATAAAATTGGTCGTTTATTATCTTTAGGCTACCCCGCTGGTCCCGCCCTTGAAATTCTTGCTAAAGAGGGAGACGCTCACGTCTACCAATTTCCCCTACCTTTAACCACTCGCCATAACTATGACCTTTCTTTTTCTGGGCTGAAAACATTTAGTAAAAATCTCCTTGCTCGTCTCACCAATAACTTTAGCCAACCTTTAACTAAAAAACAAATTGTCAACTTAGCTGCCAGCAGTCAAACCGCAGTTTTTCGCCACCTTTTATATAAGCTAGAAAAGCTTTTAAGTCAAGAAAAATTTAGTACTCAAATTATTTTAGTCGGTGGCGGTGTAGCCGCTAATAACTATTTGCGCTCTCATCTGCGCCGTCTAGGTAAAAAATATCATTATCAAATTGCCCTGCCTTATCACCGCCGCTTTTGTGGAGATAACGCTGCGATGATTGCTTTAGTGGGACAATGGCAATTAGCTAGCGGGTATGTTCCCCCCGCACCCCAAACTATTGAACGGCAACCTAATTGGCAGTTGACTTCTTGGCAAGAAGCGAATTAATTTCGCGAGCAAAATCTGCTACTGTATTAAAATCACGGTAAATAGACGCAAATAATAAATAAGATAAGCCATCCAGAGCTTTAAGTTTTGCTAAAGTTAAATTGCCCACCTCTAAGCTTAATACTTCACTTTTGCCCATCAGGCGTAAATCTCGCTCAACTTCAGCCAACAAAGTTTCAATTTTTTCGCGAGATATTGGTCTTTTCCAAGTGGCCTTAACTACACCACGACGGAGTTTATCACGATTAAAACTCTCTCGCCTGCCATCTTTTTTAATAATTTTTAACTCTAATTCTTCTACTCGTTCATAAGTGGTAAAACGCCGCCCACAATTTTCACAACGACGCCGTCGCCTAACTGCTTCATTATCGGGTGTTTCTCGTGAATCTAGCACTGCTCCCTGTAAACTGTGACAATAGGGACACTTCATGGCAACTGACTTAAACAACTTAATAATTCTTGCCGCATAATTTCTAAATTGGCTTGTTGACTATCGGTAAAGTTATCACGCAATTGTTGATATTGGGTGAGAAAATAATCGTTTAAGTTTCTGCCTAAATACTGATACTGAGCAAAAACTGCATGAGTCAGCAATTTTTGATTAACTTGCAGTAAGTATTGATGAGCTTTACCCAAAGTAATAAAAGCCAAATCAGTTTTACCCATATGGGCCAAACTATAACTAGTATCTAGGCGTTTTAAGGCATAATCCATTTGCAAAAAAAGTTTGCGCTCATCATTGGCAAAAGTTAGGGTTAACTGATCTGCTGCCATTAGTAATGGGTATAAAACATTATCAGGCAAAATTTCTCGATTAAAATAAATTAGCGAACTTTGTTCATAGCCATCAGTGGATGTCCGTGCAAAAGCCACAAACAAAGAAATCAAAAAAATTAGTATCCCACTGGTAAAAAAACACAGGGCGAAATAAAAGTAAACCCGTTTATTGGCTAACATTTACCCTATTATATCTTATTACTACCGTTTAATGGTATAATGCCCACTAGATTGTTGCCCCGATGGCGGAATTGGTAGACGCGCTAGACTCAAAATCTGGTGAGCTTTACGCTCATGTGGGTTCGATTCCCACTTGGGGCACAAAAATTAAAGTCCCCAAGTATCCCTAAAAACAAAAAACTCATCCTGTTTTACTCATACGTTTAACCTGGTTGAGAAAAAGAGTTGTCAACCAAATCAGCAAAACGCATTTTATTACCAATAAAGGCCACTTCGGTATCCCCCACGGGACCATTGCGGTGTTTGGCAACTTTAACATTCACAATGCCTCGCTCATCTTCATTCTTGCGATACAAAAAAATCACCACATCTGCGTCTTGTTCAATACTCCCCGACTCTCGCAAATCAGATAACTGTGGTGCTTTGTCACGACCGCGATTTTCCACTTGCCGAGATAACTGAGAAAGAGCTAAAACCGGAATACGCAATTCACGAGCAATATTTTTTAGTCCCTGTGAAATCTCGGCTACTTCTTGAACCCGATTATCTTTGGTACGTCCATGAGCCAATTGTAAATAATCAACTACTAAAAAATCAATTTGGTGCTGCATCATCAGACGTCTGGCTTGGGTGCGCATATCAAAAATAGACAATCCCGGGGTATCATCAATAAAAATATCAGCCTCTGCTAAAATACCCATGGCATCTGAAAGTTTTCTAATATCAAAATCATCTTTATCAAACCGACCAGTTTTCATCTTAAAAGCATCAACATCAGCTTGATTAACCAATAGCCTATCTACCAATTCTTCTTTACTCATTTCTAAAGAAAAAAAAGCCACTTTCTTTTTTTGCTCAACCGCCAAAAAACGAGCGATATTAAGCGCAAAAGCCGTTTTACCTGTGGCAGGACGTGCGGCTAAAATCAGCAAATTTGCCGGTAACATACCCGAAATAATATTATCAACTCGTGCTAACCCTGTAGGCAATCCCTGAAAAGCAGCCCCAGATTGGCGAATTTTTTCAATCCGCTCAAAAGTTTCTGCCAACATATCTTTAACGTGAATAAAATTTTTGCTCCCGCCCACACCAGCAACTCTAAAAATTTCTGCCTCAGCCATATCCATTAACTCTCGCGCCTCTTTGCCATCATCAAAACCAGCCTGTGATAACTCTGCCCCCAAATTAATTAACCGGCGACGCAGCGCCATTTCTGCCACAATTTTGGCATAAGCAACAATATTAGCACTCGAAAGCACTTCGTTAGCCAACTCAGCAATGCGCGCGCTGCCTCCAGCTTTTTTGAGAGTTTTGTTTTTTTTCAGTTGGGCACAAGTGGTAATCACATCTAAAGGTTTACTTTGTTCATATAGTTCCTGTAAAGCCTGGTAAATAACTTGATTCTCTTGAGTATAAAAACTTTCCGGACGCAAAATATCTGCCACTCGGTAAATTGCTTCACCATCCACCAAAAGAGCACCCAAAACCGACTTTTCCGCCTCTAAATCTTGAGGTGGTAATTTAACATCTAACATTAAATAACATTATCCTAACTGGGCAAAAAAACCACCACTTCGGTTTCCTCTCCCAAGCGATCTTTATTGATATCCAATTTTTTTATTGGTGTAGGGGCAATGCCATATTCATTGGTAAAACTCTCCAAAGGTGCCAATTGACTAAATAAATCCGGATTATGTGCTGGAGTGCGATAATGCATGGGCACAAACACTTTTGGTTCTAGTTGATTTAAAACTCCAATAGCTGCCTTAGCGTCCAGGCTAGAATAGCCACCCACCGGGCAAAGGAGGACATCAACCTCGCCAATTCTCGCCACCTGTTCACTAGTTAAACTCTCTTGACCCAAATCACCTAAATGACAAACACTAATCCCATCAATAATAATGTTAAAAATAATGTTGGGGCCTCGCAAAGCACCATATTGGTTATCGTGATATGAACTAATCCCAAAAAGAGAAATTCCCTTAATTTCATAATCACCCGCAGTATCAATCACTAGAGGTGGCGTGCCCGCAATCCCACTAATTTGCTCCCTGGCACTATGATCAGCATGAGAGTGAGAAAGAGTGACAATGTCAGCAGTGGGTTTGCTCAAAGTGGGTCCAGTGCTGGGCGCATAAGGGTCAGTAATCACTGTCCCAGATTTTTTACTCTTTAACTTAAAACAGGCATGACCAAGATAAGTAATTTCCATAATCATCCCATTCTATCACAAGAATATGATAGAATAGTCGCCAAGAAATGAGAAACAACAATCCTGGCAAGGAGATTGCTATTGTAGTTAGCTTGGGTTTGCTAATAGCTCTGGCAATTACCATATTCTTTTGGCGTTCTCAGCAAAATAATACCGGGCGTTTGTATCAAGTCTCATCTTCCCCCACCCCACTGTTAACTTTGCCAGAAAAAACTCCCAGTCCCATTGAGTTTACCAATTTAGAAAATGAAACTGTTTTTGAAAACAAAGCCATTGCAGTCACCGGAAAAACCTTCCCTCATGCCCCAGTAGTTATCTTTGTTAATCGGAAAAATTTTTTTACTACCGCTGACGAAAATGGTAATTTCTCCCTTGATTTTAATTTAGAATCTGGCAGCAATGTCATTGAGGCGGTGACAGTGGATGAAAATGGCAATAGCTATTCTGATACTCGCTTGGTAATTTACACTAATAAATCTTTAGAGGAAGTTCTTTTAACCGAACAAGAAGTTCTCCAAGAAGCTACTACCACAGCCAAAAAGAAACCATAAACACATTTTTTACTTAAAAAAAGCCTGGATTTCCTCTGGACAATTAGTCTTGACACTCCAAATGGAAATGATATAATGACCCATAATAATTATGCGAACAAAATTGTTTGTCCCTCTTACCACGTTAGCCTTATTGACTTGCTTGACAAGAGTAGCACCTATTGTCGCCAGTGAAGATGCCAGTAGCTCTGCTGGGGGCAGCGAGATTATTATTAGAAAAAAAACCGCTGAATCAACACAAACTGCTAATCAAATTTTACAAAACTTAGAAAAGTTGTCCAAAAATCAGCACCAAACTGAAGAAATTAAAGATAAATACGAAGATATTGGCACTAAAAACCGCGGATTTGTGGCGCAAATTACCAGTCTTAAAGATGACTCTTTCAAGATTCGCACTCCAGACGATGAGGAATTTTTCATCACTCCCGATAAAAGCACTACCATTATTAAAAAAGGCAAAGTTACTACTGGAGACAGCTACACTATGGCTGACTGGTTTGCCATTGATGATTGGCTGGTTCTAATTGGCACGCAAAATGGCGAGGTGTTTTCTCCCCGACGAATCATTGTTTCTAGTGAGTCTTTAGCGCCACAAAAAAACTTTGTGATTAAGGGAGTAATTAAAAATGTCACTAGCAGTAAAGTAGAAATTATGCCAGTTAATGGTAATAGTGTGGAAACTTTCAAAATTGACAAGCAAACCAGCTTGCTTGACCATCATCAAGAAACTATTACCAGCAAAGACTTACAATTAGAGCAAAAGGTGCTTTTAGTGGGCACACAAGAAAGTGATAATTCTCAAAAACAACTCTTAACCTTGCGAGTTTTAGAGTAATTTTTGCGCAATAGCAAAATCACTTTTTAGCATAGAATGGGTATTTTTTGGCCACTGATGAGCAGGAAACCAAGCTAACTGACTAAATTTATCAGGTTCCAAATTATGTTCTGTACCTCTCTTAATCTGCACTAAAAAAACCACTACTACCCAATGAGTTTTAACGCCTTGTTCATTAACTCTTAAAGCTTGATTAACACCAGCTAAATTCATGGAGACAATTTCTGCCCCACATTCTTCCGCCAGCTCCCTGCGAGCAGCTTGAACAAAAGTTTCCCCCCACTCTATCCGCCCACCCCAGGCATCCCATTTGTCCCATTCGTCTCGACAATGCTGACTGCGCTGATTAAGCAAAAAGTTGCCCTGCCCATCATGACAAAACATTGCCGTAGTTACCCCAATATAATCAATACCAGGAATTAATACTTGCTTAGTTGTGGGCTCTATTTTAGACATTGATTGTATAGGTTATATAATAAAACAGCTGATATTGAAAAACACTCAATCAATAATCAATATATCTCTAGAAAATAAAACAGCCAGTGGACCTAGCGAGAATCGAACTCGCGTCTTGGCAATGCGAATGCCACGTACTACCACTATACCATAGGCCCTTTATAATATCACCATTAGCAAGATTATAGCATGAAGCAAATTAAGCTCACGGTCATAACTCAAAATAAGAAAAATGCCCTCATTCATCTCGGCGAGAATAATTTTCGCATTCTAGTTAGTGCTCCAGCAAAAAATGGTCAAGCAAATCGGGCAGTAATCAAACTCCTCAAAAAACACTTCCGGGTAAAAAATTCGCAAATTAATATGATTGCTGGTGAAAAAAGTCGCCACAAAATTGTTAATATTGATGATTAAAAAAGACTAAAAAACCCGCTCTAGCGGGTTAAATGTGGTTGATTGAATCAATAAAGCAAATTATTATCTGAAACAAATATGGTAGCAGTAAGCTGACCTGAGCTAAAAACTACAGGATTTAGTGTTTTTCATTCTGGTCACCCAGAAAGGGAAAAGGAGGTCGTGAAACTCCAACCATTCTCCTTAGAAAGGAGGTGATCCATCGGCACCTTCCAGTACCGATACCTTGTTACAACTTAGTCCTCATCATCAACCTCGCCGTAGTGGAGCCTATCCATTGCTGGTTTAGGTCACCCGCTTCGGGCGCTGCTAACTTTGCTGGCTTGATGGGCAGTGTGTACAAGGAGCGAGAACGTATTCACCGCAACCTGCTGATTTGCGATTACTACCGATTCCGACTTCATGAGGGCGAATTGCAGCCCTCAATCCGAATTGAGAGAAGTTTTATAAGGATTGGCTCAGGGTTACCCCGTCGCGACCCGTTGTACTTCCCATTGTAGGATGTGTGTCGCCCAAGACATAAGGGACGTGCTGACTTGACGTCGTCCTCTCCTTCCTCCCCCCACCAAAATATTCTAATCTTAAAATACTTTGGTGGGGGGCTGTCTCGTATGATGTGTAACATACGATAAGGGTTGCGCTCGTTGCCACACTTAAGCGGACGTCTCACGACACGAGCTGACGACAGCCATGCATCACCTGTGTACTACTCTCGAAGAAGCTCTACTTTCATAGAGTTTGCAAGTACATGTCAAGCCTTGGTAAGGTTTTTCGCTTCGTATCGAATTAAACCACATGCTCCACCGGTTGTGCGCTCCCCCGTCAATTCCTTTGAGTTTTAGCCTTGCGGCCGTACTCCCCAGGCGCCTAACTTAACGCGTTAGCTTACGTCACCTGTTGAATAAAAAAGACCATTGTTTATTTGCATAAACTAATGGTTTGCTTTATTCAACAGACAACTAGTTAGGATAAGTTTACGGCTTGGACTACCGGGGTCTCTAATCCCGTTTGCTACCCAAGCTGTCGTCTCTGAGTGTCAGTAATATTCCAGAGCCCTGCCTTCGCATATGGTGTTCCTCTCGATATCTATGGATTTCACCCCTCCACCGAGAATTCCAAGCTCCTCAAATATACTCTATTCTGGTAGTTTCCCCTGCCTTTCCTCAGTTAAGCTGAGGGCTTAAACAAAAGACTAACCAAAAAACCTGCAGACGCTTTACGCCCAATAAATCCGGATAACGCTTGCACCCTACGTATTACCGAAGCTTCTGGCACGTAGTTTGCTGGTGCTTTCTAGCGAGGTACCGTCCTTTTCTTCCCTCGCCACAGAGGTTTACACTCCTAGAAGTGTCATCCCTCACGCGGTGTCGCTGCGTCAGACTTTCGTCCATTGCGCAAGATTCCTAGTTGCTGCCACCCGTAGGTGTATGTTCCGTGTCTCAGTAACATTGTGGCCGATCATGCTCTCACATCGGCTAACCGTCATCGTCTTGGTAGGCCATTACCCCACCAACTAACTGATAGTGCATAGGCTCCTCTCAAAGCGCATTGCTGCTTTAATCCGGAGATCACATGCGGTATTATCTCGACTTTCGCCAAGCTATTCCCCACTTTAAGGTAGATTCCTATGTTGTACTCACCCGTCTGCCATTCGGCTCTAAGCCTCATTCGACTTGCATGCCTTAGGCGCACCGCCAGCGTTCATCCTGAGCTAGGATCAAACTCTCAAAAAAATTCTTAATCAACTTCTGTCAAGAAGTTGGCTTAAAAACAAGCTGAATTTGATATTGACTCAAATTTTTATTAATTAACGGATTCACTGCTGTTCCAAAATAAATTGGGGCAGTTTATCCTAATGCAGTTTAACTGCTACCATATTTATTTCAGATAAAAATAATTTGCTTGTCAAAGAACCATCCTCATTACCATTCACTTGAGGGAAGCGTAATTATAACACAAGAGAAAAAACTCGCAAGAGGGCAATTGCAATTTTTCTTCATACCACCCTCAATTATCGCTATAAAAATCGAGCACCAAGACTCCATATTCAAAACGAGCTCGCTCCAAGTCATCAATACTGCCAGACAACACAGTATAGCTATCCATCATTACTTGCCCTAAATATTCTTGAAACTGCAGCACTTCTTCTACCAACTGAGCAAAACTCTCCCGAGCTTTAGTACCCACAATTTCCTCATCATATTGCTTAGTCAGGGCTAAATTAATGGTGTGGGCAACTTGAGTATCAAAGTCAGCAAACATCTGAGTAATTTTTTCTTGCAGCAAAGCGGTTTGCCATTGTTTATTGCTATCTTTAAGCTCATAGAGTAAACCACGCGTAATCTGGTTTTGGTCAATAATAGTTTTTAGTTTTTGTCCTAAAAGCTTCAGCTGCGAAATTCCCAAATCCAGTAAAATATTAATTTGATTTAGAGAGGAAGCTCGGAGTGCTTCTAAATTAGCAATTTCATTTTTAAGCCGCCGACAATCTTTATTTTTTTTGTTTATCAGTTGACTGGTTTTAGTTAAGCCACTAGAGAGATTTTTATCAATTTCAGCTTGAATATGCTCTAGCGAGCGCTGTAACTGGCGCCGCAACTTTTGTAACTTGCGATTTTGTTGCTGACTACTCTCAAGAATACTGCGACTTTGAGTAGTTAAATCTGCAATTTCAGCTTTAATCACTGCTACAATTTGGGCGAAAAACTTTTTGCCTACATCTGGTAGATTGGCATTAAAATCGGCAGCTTCAAACTGAGCAAAATGTTTGTGCAAATAATCAAATATTTCCAGTTGTTTATGTTGATAATGTGTTTGTTCATCATGCAGAGTAGCCAGATTATCTCTTTTCACTAGTTGAGGATTTTTTTCAAATTGTCGCTTTAAGCGAATATAATGACTACCTTCCTTAGCTTGCAAAAGCACATCAGTTACCTGTTGCTCTAGAAAAGCAGCTTTAGTACTTGCTTTAATTTTTGCCAACAATTTTAATTCTTGCTCCAGAGTAGTAACATCAGCCCGATTATCAGTGGCTTGCTCAGCTAATTCCAGCTGCACCCCTAAATCACGCAAATTAGCCAACAAACTTAAGCGTTGAGTTTGCAAATCTTCAATTTCAAAAGTCAACTGTTTTTGTTTAGCAATTTTTTTATAATCAGTAGTTTTAACTATCATTCCCATACCCTCAGCGAAGTTTCTATTTGTGTATATTGATGTTTAAGCTCTAATAAACGCTCATCGGCGCGCTGCAACTTGGAGA
>CAUUGB010000013.1:0-22462 GCA_963544615.1 uncultured bacterium
AGTGAAGCTGAAATTTTTAGAAAAGATAATATTAAAAAGGCAAAAATTGCCACAGGCATGTACACAATTTATCACCAAGGTGGATGGCTGGCAGGATATACTCAATTCGCCACTTTAGCAGAAAATGATGAAAAATTTCTTGCCTATGTATATCAGCCCGAAGAATATGATAAGTTTGACGCATTTTTTAAGAAGTTTGCAGCTAAGTAGGCTATGGACTGGTTAAGATATTTATTCGTTTTTTTAGTTATCTGTATTGTCTGGTTTTTTATTACCCGTATTTGGGTAGGCAGTATAGATTTAATCATCTCCGGATTTAAAAAACTATTGGAACTTGATAAAAAAAATAATACGGAAAAGTGGCATACCTTAGAGGAGATTAGGGACAAGCAGAAAAAAGATTAAGTCACAAATAAAATTAAATTTACCAGACTTTAAAATTATGATGGTAATTATGGTATAGGTGATAACTTTAAATCTGTCGAGGCGATTACTCACTGCCCTCGGTGTTCATATTATAGATGTCATGGAAATACCATTGATATATTTGTGGACAAAAGGCATTTTACTCGCACACAAAAGGCATTTGAACGTCCTTTTAAGGTAAAACTATGAATATGGGGTTATTTAATTTCGCATTTCAGGCGCAAAGTATTAGACCACATTTGCCAATCGCCTCCATCCATGCGGATAGCAAAACGCACGTAATAATCTTTATTATTATCATAGGTTTCACTAAACACTACCCGCTCACTCTGACTAAAGCGACGATCAAAAACATTATTGCTGCCCACACTCTCACCTACTTGTAGCCAATATTCCACCGCTTTTTTGCCGTCTTTTTCAAAGGCTGGTAGCACCACTTTTAAGTTATGCCAGCGACCATCACGATGTTCTCCGCAAGTTTCCATGTAAGGATTGGCGGGTTTGTAGCTTTCGTCACTTTTAACTACGGTGGTAGTGGTAGTGGTAGTGGTGTGAGTAGGCCCGGTAACAGGAGTGGGATGGGGAGTAATAACTGCTCGAGGATTTGGGGCTGGTGCGGGTTGATTAATTACTACCACTGGTTTAGTTGTGGGGGCATGGGGTTGCAGCTTGGGAGTGGGCAGTGGCACAGGAGTGTTTGCTGGCAGGGTTTTATCACCGCTACCAGTAGCTAGTAAAGTACTGGTAATACCAGGTTTCGCCACTGGAATGTTAGCCGTCATGCCAGTTTGAGTGGCAGGAATGCTATCTTGAGGTTGCAGACTATTTTCTCTCAATATCTCCCCCACTGTATTTGGTGATGATGGCGCATGAGGTTGCTCGTCGGCGAGTTTTTTTTGTGTTTGCAGTTTGGCAAAAATTACTGCCCCAATAAAAACAAAAGCACAAATAATAGCTACAGGCACAAAGCGCCATTGTGGTTGATTGTTTTTATACCTGCTGTAGCGCTCACTGCGCTTATTTTGCGCAAAATTTACTTGGTTTTCTTGATTGCTAAATTGGATCTCAGACATTATGCCCCTTTATATTTTTTTGGTTTTAAGGATTATTTTTAAGTTACAAACAGGTGCTAATTATATCATAAAGTTTAAGCTTGTTCAAGGCTGCGGGGCAAATTAATTTTGTTGAGGCAAAAGACCTAAGCTAAGTTTTACCTGCCAAATTCGCCGCAGTGATTGCTTAATTTGCTCTTGGCTAAGCTCACCGCTGGCAATCGCAGTTTTCAAAGCAGTGGTAAACTCATCCACGCTGCTGGGTAAAAGCAGCATGTCAACCCCAGCTTGAATTGCCCCTGTAGCTATGGCTGCCGCCGATGCTGTTTTAGCAGCTTGCATATTTAAGGCATCGGTAATGACCACCCCAGAAAATTTGAGTTCTTCTCTGAGTAGTTTGCCCACAATGTATGGAGAAAACATTGTTAGCTGGGCTTTGCTGTCTAAGTGTGGATAAATTCCATGAGCTAGCATTACTGCTTGAGCCCCGGCATTAATACCCGCGGCAAAAGGGAGTTTTTCTCTATTTCTCCAAGTTTGCTCATCGATGTCAATGATAGTAGTTTGTCTGTGAGGGTCGCTGCTAGCCGCGCCTTGTCCAGGAAAGTGCTTGAGAGTGCTGGCAACTTTTTGGCTTTGTAGACTCTCTACTACTATGGCTGTCATTGAGGCGACTGTTTGGGGATCGCTGCCAAAAGAGCGACTGCCAATGGCAGTGTTTTGTGAATTCACCAGTATATCGGCAACAGGGGCGTAATTGAGATTAATACCCAAATCATGCAGCTGCTGTCCTAAAGTCAAACTTGCATTTTTCAGTTTGATGTAGTCTTTACTCTCGCCAAAAACTTGCATGGCTGGTAGACTATCGACACCAAGATGATGTTCCTTGCCTAGCCTGCTCACTGTCCCACCTTCTTCATCAACACTAATAAACAAAGGATAGCGAGCATGTTGTTGCCAGTCGGCAATTTGTTGTTTAGCCATTTCTTTATTGATAAAGGTATTAGCATGAATAATAATGCCGCCAAAACAATGTTGAGCTAAATTTTGTCTTAGCGACTCTCGATTGCCAGTATGAGGACTCATGGGGGTGTCGGGGCTAATAATCAAAAGTTGTTCCAGCTGACAATCTAAGTCCATGGTGGCTAAAAGCTGTTCAATTTGGTAACTGGTAGTAGGAGGAGAGTGGCTGGTGGGTGGTTGATTGCCTATCTTTGTCATCCTATTATTAGGGGGAGAATTCGGTTGCCTCAAAAGTGCTAGGAGCGCTACGATGAGCACTACCATAATGACTGTCAGCCAAGCAGCTTTTTTCTTTGTTAAGCACCAAAGATGATGTTTAGTTTTTTGCACTAGCTTATTTTATCATTATCGGCTATGAGTTCTGGTAGATAAACAAATTAATTGTTGCCGGAGTGCTTATTTGACATTCAGTCAATTAATAATATAATGAATATTATTATGACTTGTATTAACGGTCATAATGGCTCTACAAAAATTTATTTAAGGAGGCAGAATTTTCATGAACGAGCAGTTTTTAACGGCATTAGCGCAAAAGCACTGGTGGCACTCTAGTAGTGCTTTTGTGCGTGCAGAAATTGGTCAGTTAGATAATAGCTGTGCAGGTTTTGTGGAATATCTGAGTAATTTCCCCGATACTATGGCAGGTCTGCGGGTGCTGCGGCTGCAGCGATTGGCGCGAGGGAATTATTATCTGCTCTGCCCTATTTTTGAAGTACAAGGGGCTAATGGGCGAGTTTTTACTCTTGAGTTCGTCAGTTGGAAAACAGGCCGCAGTATTGGTGCCAAGGGAGTGGTGTTTTTAGAAAACTCCGGTCGGCTCACCCATTTTGCTTTGCTGAAAACTTGCCAATTCACCATTGGTGAGCAAATGCTAACTTGCATTAATGCTCGCTGTGAGTTAGGCGAGGGGTTGGCGAGTGATATTGCCCGTGAGCTTAATGTCTACATGGGAATAACCCCACTGGCAGTGAAAATTTTTGAGCTGGGAGAATTAACTCCAGATCAGCAGTTAACTAACTCTTGGGCGCTGCTTTTTGCTGCTGTGGCTGAAATTAATGATTTATCTTCTCTGCCCCAGCACGATAGCGAAGTTGAGTCCGAGGGTAAGTGGCAACTTTTCTCTATGACAAAGTTGCCGATGATTGTAATGAAAAATCCCGATGCTTTCTTTTTGGGGATTGTCGCCCGACTGTGGGCTAGAGGGTCTTTGTAGAACCAAGCCCGCCTAACGGCGGGCTTTTTAGCAGTAAAAAAACTATTTTTAAAGAAAATACTTAAAGTCAATCGGCAGTGGGAGTGAGAGTGAGGTTTAATTTATTTCAGACTCAAACTCAGAGAGCGCAGCCACAAAGAATTAACATTAACTCGCTTAATTCTTGCTAGTGGGAGTTGTACTTGGGCAAAACGCTGAGGGCTTTCACCACTGTATTCGTCTAAAGTGAGGAGTCCATTTTGGCAAGTTACTACTTTGCCAGTTAAACCCATGCCACTTTCGTCCACCACTTCTAGCAATATTTGCTTTTTAGCGGCATTGGTTAAACATGTCGCTAAATTGTCAGCGGCAATTTCTTTCCAGAGCTGTTGATTTTTATCTAAGCTACTTTTGGTAGCTGGTTTACTAGCAAAGCTTTGCAAATATAAGCTGGCAGTTTTAAGGTAAGCAATGTCCTTTGTAGAGATAATGCCAATTCCATCATCATTGCCCATTTGATCCACCATGCCCAAAACAAGCATTTCTGCCTTTGGCTCTAAAACAGTTCCCACCATAAAATCTCCCGGATTTTCCTTAAAGTGAACTTGAATGAGTTGTTCTGGAGAAATTTGCTTTAATACGGGAGAAAATGTATGCGGCATCAGTGGCTTTCTAACTTATTATTCCTCGTATAATTATATCATTATGAGTAAATAGGGTTTGCGGCTACCTCAAACATCTTGGGGACAATAAACCTACCGGTTAATGAGTTCTGGTGGGAGTAGAAGTTAATACCATATATAATGTATGGGGAAATGAAAACATCTCAATCTAAGTGGTTAGTAATATTGGTAGCAGTTTGCTTGTTAGCTGCCCTAGCAGTGGCAGTCATAGTTTATTTGCTTTTAGCTGACCGGCCTTTAGTTTTATCTAGCGAGGCAAGCAGCAGCGCTACCTTATCTTCGGTAAATACGCCGGCAGTTGATAATTACTCCCGCCCCATTCATGTATTAGTTATTGGTCATGGCGGTAGTGGACATGATGGTGCTGATTTAGCTGATACGGTAATGGTGACGCAAATTGTGCCCATGAGCAAAAAACTAAATTTGTACAATTTACCCCGAGATTTATGGGTGAAATTACCGTTTGCCGCTACTGCTGACAGCAGTGATGATTTTTATAGCAAAATTAATGCTGTTTTTGCTTTTGGTCAGAGTAGTCATCAATATCAACATCGCAGTGCTGAGTTTCAGGGTAAAAATGGTGGTGGAGTGTTGATGAAAAAAGTAGTTTCGCCAATAATTGGTCAAGAAATTGATTATTTTTTGGCAGTTGATTTTACTACTTTCAAAAAATTAATTAATTTAATTGCTCCTAGCGACGGTTTGCTGGTCAACTCTCCTTTTGCTTTTGTTGATAACTACTATCCACTTGAAGATAAACAGGATGACACTTGCGGTTTAAGTGAAGAGCAAATTGCCGATTTAACTGCCAGTTTGCACGGTTTTGATTTAGAAAAACAATTTCCTTGCCGCTATGAAACCGTTAAGTTTCCTGCTGGCGAGCAATATCTTAGTGCTGATGAACTGCTTAAATACGTGCGCTCTCGTCATGCTGATGGCAAAGGTGGGGGTGATTTTAGTCGCTCTGTTCGTCAGCAAGCGGTTTTGGAGGCAGTAAAAAAACGCCTCTTGAGTGTGCAAATGCTGCCTAAATTACCAGCCTTAATCATGCAGATTGCCACCATGATTAACACTGATATCGATATTAAATTTGTCACTCAAGCACTCCAGCAATGGTCATTGACAGAATTTACTTTGCATGGTCAGGTTATCAGTGATCAAAATTTCCTCACTGCCAGCAGAGCTGGCGGTGGTCAATATGTTTTACTGCCCAAACTTGGTCAAGATAATTATGATGATATTCATGCTTTGGTGCGCGAGGGTTTAACTGCCAGTAGCAGCACTAATCAAGCTCCTTCTTAAATGGCCATATTAAGATTGGTTTAGTGTATAATTGTAGCGATGAGTAAAGATTTAACCGTGGTAATTTTAACTAAAAATGAGGCAGATAATTTGCGTCATCTTCTCCCTGCCCTCTCTTGGGTAAAAAAAATTATGATTGTGGATTCACTTTCCAGTGATCAAACTAAGCAAGTTGCCAAGCAATATGGAGCAGAATTTATTTCTTGCAGTCAAGACAGTTTTGCCCAAAAAAGAAATGCAGCTTTATCTCACCTTAAAACTAACTGGGTGCTTTATTTAGATGCTGATGAGCGCCTAACTCCAGCATTAATTACGGAAATAAGTCAGATTTTAGCCAGTCAGAGGGCTCATCAAGCTTATAAAATTAGGCGGCAAAATTATTGTTATGGCTATCCACTTAATTATGGTGGTTGGGGTAATGATTGGGTAACGCGTTTGTTTCAGACTAAGTTTTTGCTGCGTTGGCAGGGAGAAATTCACGAAAGTCCTATTTATGAGGGTGAGTTGGGAGTAATTAATCATCCCTTGTGGCATTTTACTCACCGTAGCACTGCGGCTAATTTAGCTAAAAGTAGCACTTGGACCATTAAAGAAGCCCAACTTTTAGCAGACGCAGCTACCGCACCAGTGAATAAATATACTATTTTGCGCAAAATTCTGGGCGAATTTTATCGCCGCTATTTTGTTTTTCAAGGTTATAAAGATGGCATGGTGGGTTTTGTCGAAAGTCTGACTCAGGCATTTAATCGTGGTTGGGTATATATGCAAGTTTGGGAATTGCAACAAGTGCCTAGTATTGCAGAGCGTTATCAGTGTTTGGAAAAAAAAGTGCCGCAAATTAATCAAACTAGTTGTCAGTAATGAAAATTGTTTTGTACTCGCCTTATTTTCCTCATCACTTTGGTGGTGGAGAAAAGTATTTTTTAGATGCTGCTCTAGTATGGGCACAGGCAGGACATCAAGTGAGTATTGCTTTGGGTAGTCAAGTGGTTAATGTGGACAAAATTAAAAAATCGTACCAGCAGTTTTTAGGTTGTAGTTTGGCAGCAATTAATTTTTGCCCTTCTCCTTTGCGCTCTGGTAGCTTTGCAGCTAAACTGCATTGGAGTCGCCAATTTGATGTCTTGTATTATTTAACCGATGGGAGTGCTTTTTTGTCACTGGCCAAGCGTAACCTCATGCACATTCAAACTCCCCTACTTTTGTCACCAAAAACCGGTTGGGACAAATTTAAGTTTAATCACTTTGATATTATTAACACTAATTCTTTGTTTACCAAACAAGTGGTAGAAAAATCGTGGGGCATTAAAGTGGATTTAGTTTGTTATCCGGGAGTCTCCCTCCAGCCTGTCACCAAAGCAGTCGCTAAAAAACCATTAATTTTACATGTGGGGAGATTTTTTCGTCAACAACATGCCAAAAGACAAGATGTGCTGTTAACTTGTTGGCGACAACTTTTAGCTTTATACCCTCAGTTTGCCAGCAAGTGGCAACTTTTATTTATAGGCAGTGTAGAAGACGAGCAATATTATCAGCAATGTCGCCAGCAGGCTGCGGGACTACCGGTTAGTTTTCTTACTAATGCCAGTCGGAGCCAATTAGAATTGGCTTACAGGCAGGCAGCAATTTATTGGCATGCTACCGGTTTTGGCATTAACCCTGCTACTCATCCCGAAAAAATGGAGCATTTTGGGATTACCACGGTGGAGGCGATGATGGCAGGGGCAGTGCCAGTGGTGATTGCTGCCGCAGGTCAAAAAGAAATTTTAGGTCAATATTTAAGCCAATATAGTTGGCAAACACCCGCTGAATGCGTGGCAATTACGGCTAAATTAATGCAGCAGCGCTCTTTGCGCTTAAAATTGGGGCAGCAAGCACTCAAGCGTTCGGGTAAGTTTGCGGCGACTGTTTTTGCCAGGCAACATTTAGCTATGTTGAAAGATTAATTATGTTAAGGTCTCATCCGGTTACTTTTGTGATTCCCACTTATCGCGGTTTAGCTTTACTAAAACAACATTTGCCAGCTGTTTTTGCTCAAGCTCGCAGTGGTGATACGGTGCTTATTAGTGAAGATGATCCTAGTGGTCACCAGCATGCTTGCTATTGGCAAAAGCGCTTTAAGCTTAAATTAAGTACCCATCGTTTAGGCAATATTTATCAAGGTAAAGTCAGCCTTTCGGGCAAGGATTTAAACTTTATTTTTTTACACAGAAAAGTTAATGGGCGCTTTGCCCAAAATGTTAACCAAGCAGTTTCTTTGGTGCAAGATGATTATTTTATTTTATTAAATGACGATGTTCATCCTCACGCTCACTGTCGCGATAGGTTATTGCAAACCATTACTAGTGATAAAAAGATTTTTGCTGTTGCTGCTAGAGAAATTGATATTAATCATCAGCAACAAATTAGTGGTCGCAATCGTTTATGGTGGCAGCAAGGGCGTTTTGTTCATGCTCGCAGTAGCGATTTAGAATTGCAGCAAGCCGGGCAAACAGCTTGGGTGTGTGGTGGCAGTGGCATTTTTGCCACTGCTATTTGGCGACGTTTGGGCGGTTTTGATAGCCGTTATTATCCAGCTTATTGGGAAGATATTGACCTTTCTTTCCAAGCACAAAAAATGGGCTACCGGGTGTGGTATCAACCTCAAGCAGTGGTAGATCATGTGCATCAAACCACCAATGAGAGTGTTTTTGGGGCAGAAAAAATACAACAGATGAGTTGGCGCTCTGGCAGTCGTTTTGCTTGGAAGCATGCTAATTGGTGGCAAAAACTGCAATTTCTGTTTTTTTACCCATTTAATTTACTTAAACAATTTCCCTGGTTGCGTTGGTGGTGGGTAGTACTTTTTTTAGCTTTAATTACTCGTTTGAGTTTACTGTCAGTGCCGCGCGGTTTAACGGTTGATGAAGCCGCCATTGCTTACAATGGTTATAGTTTGTTAACCACCAGAAGAGACGAATGGCTTAATCGCCTGCCACTTTCACTGCGTTCTTTTGGTGACTATAAAGCTCCTTTGGCAGCTTATGTGAATGGTTTTTTTACTACCATTTGGGGTTTGGATTTGTGGGTGATTAGACTCCCTTTTGCTTTGGTGGGAGTGGGAAGCATTTGGCTGTTAATGCTGATAGTGCGCTTGCTGGTTAATCAGCGCTTTGGTGGTGGTGAGGCGGCAGGTTTATTGGCAGGGGTGTTTTTAACCATTTCTCCTTGGCATTTACATTATTCTCATTTGGGTTTTGAAAATAACTTTGCTTTGCTTTTTTCTCTTTGGGGCAGTTATGCTTTTTTGCAAGCTATCTATACAGTTGCCCCCAAAAAGGGGAGCTATTATTTGTGTCAAACAGCGCTGTTTTATAGTCTTGCCCTTTATAGTTATCACGCTGCTAAGGTGAGTTTGCCTTTGTTATTATTGGGCTTGGTAATTTATTACCGCCAGCAGTTAAAGAGTAAAATTATGCCCTTAATCATTGCTGTCGGCTTTGGGTTACTGCTTTGCAGCCCACTTCTTTTAGATAATTTTTTTGGTGCTGGTTTCACTCGAGCAGGCAGTTCATTTTTACTCCAAAATAATTTAACTCCAGCTGAAAAATTTATCACTTGGGGACGAGCATTTGCCGCTCATTTTACTCCCCACTATCTGCTATGGGGACAAGTTAATCCTGCGGTTTTACCTACCGGTGAGCAAGTACCCAATGTGCGTCATGGTGACACTATTCATGGGGTTCTCTCATTAGGACTCATAATTTTTATTGGGATTTTTTTGCTAAATTCTTTTCGTCAAGCATCTCGCTTAGCTAGCAAAGAATTATTTTTTTGGGGTTTAGGGCTGATTATTTTTGGTACGCTGCCTGCTAGTTTAACCACTACCCTACCTCATTCCAATCAAGCTTTTTTAGCTTTGTCGGGATTTATTATTTGGGCGGTGGGTGGTTTTTTACTTTGGCCATGTCCGCGCTGGCTAGAGGTAAAGTATAGTTATAATTGGCGCTACCTACTTGTTATTTTAATGATTTTAGCATTTTTCCCCTATTATCATACTTATCGACAAATTTATGCTCATCCGCCATTCTCATCGGAGCAAAGTTCACCTGTCTATCAACAGCAAATACTAGCAGGAGATTATTTATTTGCTACCGATTTACACCAAGCTTTGCGTCAAGCTTGGACAATGCGGGAGCAGGTTGAGACAATTATAGTTAGTACCAAAAGAGAACATGAATATATTTATGCTTTGGTAGCTTCGGGCATTTCACCTCTTTCTTATCAGGGTGGACTGCTCAGCAGTAAAATTACTTATTTACCTCACCTTCATGCTGGTGATTGGCACCGGTCTAATAGCTTACTTTTAGTTGATGAGTCAGCTTGGCAAGCACAAAATAAGTCTTTGCTGCCTATTGCTTGGGTGCGGCAGTTTGTCAATCATCAAGGGAGCAATTTATATTTAATTAAAACTCAATGAAAAAAATATTTTTTTATTTAACTATAGCTGGTTTACTGCTCACTCGTTTAGTGGTATTTAGTTTTTTCTCTCCCAGTTTATATTGGGATGAAGTCGCTCTCGCTTATGACTCTTGGAGTTTAGCCACTAATTGGCATGATTATCATCATCATTTTTTACCTTTGGTCGCGGTAGAAAGTTTTGGTGATTACAAACCCAGCGGTTATTTTTATGTGACCGCTTTACTGATGAAAATTTTTGGACCGGCTGACTGGGTGGTGCGCTTACCTAGTTTTTTAGCCGGTGTGGCAATTGCTATTGGTACAGGGGTATTGCTGCACAAGTTTTTAGCTTATGTAGGTTACCATTCCAGATCTAGTCAAGCCTTGGCAATTTTAGTCGCTATGGGTAATCCAGCTATTTTTCATTTATCTTTGGCAGCTTGGGAAACTCATTTAGCTACAGCCTTTTTTTTGTGGGGCATAATTTTACTTTTTCCAGAAAAAAAATTAACAAAACTCTCTCTTAAGTTATTAGGTGGACAAACACTTTTAATCATGAGTTTTTATACATATCATAGTATGCGTATTATTGCTCCAGTGATGGGTATTTTTTGTTTTTGTTGGCAGTTGGCTTTGTTAAAGAAGCGAATTTGGCAATGGCAAAATTTGGGCATTCTTTCTTTAATGCTGGTGCTAGCATTGGTGAGTTTTACCCCTTGGTTATGGGTTGATAAAGCACAAATTAGTCAGCGCTTTAAGGAGACGAGTGTGTTTTCTCAAAATCAAGCAGTTATTCAAGCCAATCAATGCTTGCGTCTGAGCCAATTTAGTTGGTGGAGTAAAATTTTTTGTCATCGCTATCGCTATTATATGGGAGAAATTTTGCATCACTATTTTGACCATTTTTCTTTAGATTATTTATTTTTAACTGGTGAGGCAAACAGGCGCCATGCCACTGGACTGTTTGGGATTTTTTATCCCTTTGAACTGCTAGCATTTTTTTGGGGTATGGTTTATTGGTGGCGGCAAAAACATTCTAGCTTTTTTTGGCAAGTGAGTGCTTTTTTACTATTATGGTTATTACTCAGCGTCTTACCTGCTTCGCTAACTGTAGCTACCCCACATTTACTGCGCAGCTTTAGTTTGGTGCCGTTGGGGATAATGATGATTGCTTGGGGTTGGCAAGTGGCATTTAAACGATTACCTCATCAGTTAACTGTTTATGCCAATTGGGGCCTAGGTGTTATTTATGGCGTGTTTTTGTTTATTTATGTTTGGCATTACACTTATTATTATTTGCCTACTAGTAGTTCTTGGTGGCAATTTGGTTATAAACAGGCAATTGAGTATTTAGGTGATTTACAAAAAGAATATCCCCAGTTGCCCGTGGGTATGACCCGCAACTTAGGTAGACCTAGCATGTATTATTTTTGGTTTAATCGCGTTAACCCTTTACTGGTGCAAGAGCAAAGTCAACAAGAAAAATTTGATCAAGGGGAATATTTAAGTTTTAGTCCCCATAGGGTGACTTTTGGGGGACTCATTTACAGTCAAAAACAGCTTTTGCTAGTAACTCCCGAAGAATTAGCGGCATTACCCTCTGCCAGTTTAGAGCAAAAAATGGCAGTTACTAACGCTACTGGTCAAGAAGTTTTGCTAGTGGGGCTTTTTCAACCGTCTCCAAATGTAAGTGCGGAAAATTCAGCACTAGAGTTATAATGAGCTGATGAACAGTTGGCGCTATTATGTTTTACCATTTTTATCTACCCTGCTATGGTTGACTGCTTTTGTGTGGGCATTGCCTAAACATGGCAGTGAGTTACTTACCTGGTGGGGAGGGGCATCGAGACAATATTTAAGTTATCTTTACAGTCATTCGCAATATGTTAAAGGTGAGCTGGGTGATGCCATTGATGACGCTACTTTGTATTTGTATGCGGGTATTTCTTATGCTCATGGGGCCGATCCTAGCAAAATTAATTTTGAACATCCGCCTTTGGGTAAATATTTATGGGGAATTTCTTGGCGATATTTTGGCAACCCTTATTTGCCTAATGTTTTAGTAGTGGCAATTATTTTAGGAGTTTTTTTTGCTTTAGGTAGAGTGATGCAGATATCGGATAGTTTAATTGTGATGGCTCAGGCTTTACTGGCACTGATTCTTTCTCCTAGCAGTTTACTCACCACACTTTTAGACTATCAGCTTTTAGCCGTGAGTTTAGTTTTTTTTCTGGTTTTGTTTAGCCATTTTTCTCTCAAAGTAAAAGCGGTTTTAGCCGGAATTTGTTTGGGTGCTTTAGCAGGGATTAAGTATCCTTTTCCTAATACTTTGCCTTATATTTTGGTGTTGATTTTGTTTTTTACCCATCAGCATTGGCGACTTTTGCTGCTGAGCTTGCTTTTTGCCGCTTTAGTGTATTTGAGCAGTTACACGATGTATTTTGTAGCCGGACACAGTTTGGTTGACTATTTAGCATTTGAAAAATATCGTTTGTCTTGGTGGCTGGGTGGTCGTGAGGCGCGCTATTATTTAATTTGGCAAGTGTTTTTTCTGGGTAAAATTAAATCTTGGTGGGACGGGGGACAAAATTGGCAAGCTGATGGTTTTTGGCACTGGTTGCTGCCAATGAGTTTTGTTACTTGTTTGAGTTTATTAGGCAGTAACATTAAAAATTTGCGCTCCCACTCCCTACTTGGGTATGCTCGGCAACCATTAGGACTCATGTTAATTTTTTCGTTTGCTTTTTTAATTCTTTATACTTTTGGATCCGCTCCCTATGCGCGTTATTTGTATGTACTTTTTCCCAGCTGGATATTATTTATTGGCAAAATCATCACAGACAAATTAGGATTGAAATATCAAGATAAAAATTCAAAATCATAGTGAATATGATACAATATCGAGAGTAATGGTAAAAAAGATTGCCCCCCCCTCAGCTCCCTCATTAAAAAAATCATCGCCTCGCCAAAAAAAGTCTCGATTATCGGTGCAGCAGCGGAAAAAGAATTCTCACGCATCGCGTCTTGATGAGGAGCAATTAGCAGCGGCGCTATTGGCACTCCCGCCAAAGCTAAATTTTTTTCAGCAATTACTGGTAACTTTTAATCGGCATAAAATTTTATTGCTGCTTTTGGCGGCAGCCTCCCTACTGCGTTTTACTTATTTGGCCAATCTGCCTTGGGGACTTAATCGTGATGAAGCCGCTTTAGCTTATAATGCTTATTTACTCGCCCAAACTGGCAAAGATGAATGGCAGCGTGTTTATCCGGTGGTTTTAGAGAGTTTTGGTGACTTTAAGTTACCTGGTTATACTTACATATTAGTAGCTTTAAGCCGCTTTTTTTCTTTAAGTGATTTTTTGGTGCGCTTTCCCAGTGCTTTAGCTGGGGTAATTTTAGTAGGCTGTGCTTACGCTTTGGTATTTTTGTGTACCGATAAAAAGTATTTAGCCCTTTTAGCTGCAGCGATGGTAACTTTTAATCCTGTTTTTATTTGGTATGCTCGTGGTGCTTGGGAGGCAAATTTGAGTTTAGGCTTTCTGGCTTTAGCAGCAGTAATCATGATACAGCGCTATCAGCAGCGCAGCTGGCGTCCGGCCAGCTTAATAGCAGTGTTTGTTTTTTTATTACTTAGTTTTTTTAGTTACAATGCTTCTTTATTAATTATGGCCAGTTTGTGGCTATTTTTGCCTTGGCTTTCTGGTGGTTGGTACAAATGGCGTTACTGGCTGCCATTAATGAGTGTGAGTGCTGTGGCGCTAATTACTGCAGGAGCGCTTTTGTGGCCGGCTAGTCAACAAAAAACTGGGATTACTCTTTTTACCGACGCCACGGTGCAGCAAGCATACACATTGTATCGCGCTCATCTCTCCCCTATAGGGCAACGCTTATGGGGTAGCAAAATAGTTTATTTAAGTACTTTAATGGCGGCTCGCTTATGCCAACAGTTTAGCCCCACTTTTTGGTTGCATTCTGGTAGCCATGAATGGCATCAATTGCCTAATACAGGTATTTGGAATATGTTTACTTGTGTTTGTATTTATTTGTCTTTGCTTTTTATGCTGGTGGCTTTTGTTTATGACATTTGGCAAGCTCGGCGCTGGTACAATGTGGTTGCTCATCCTTACCTAAAAATATTTTTTCTCATAGTGGTAGCCACTCTTCCCAGTATTATTACCCTAGACGCTCCTCACGTTACCCGTAGTTTAGTATTTATTTTTATGCTGACTTTGGTGGGTGCTTATATAGGTAATTTTGTTGCTTTGCGAGTTCAATATTATCAACCTTTATTAGGTAGTTTAGTACGTTTTCGCCAATGGCTCCTGCAGTCTTGTTTAGTGTGGCTGATGATTTTATATTTAGGGTTTGCGGGTGCAGTTCACTGGCAAAATTATCGCCATACCTTATCGGAGCGAAATCTTTACCAGGGTGGTTTGTCTCAGCTGCTTTCTGTAGACGACTCTCCCACTGTGATTGTCAATAATATGTATGGCAACCAACCTTATCAGTATATTCAATTAGCCTGGGAGACTAAAATGTCTCCGGAGCGTTTTTGGCAAACTTTAATTAGAGCAGGGGCTAATCCTCATGGGATTAAAGGAGTTAGTGATTTAGGTCAATATCATTTTTTGGGTGAACATGCCGACCCTTGGCCTAATTGGCAAGTGATATTTTTTAATCAGCAGACTCAAAGATGGGAGAAGCGCCAGTCATGAAAAATCGCCTCAGTGTAGTTTACGCAGTTTATAATGAAGCTTTAAACCTTAAAGCCTCACTTAAAAGTGTGGCAGATTTGGCGAGTGAAATTATTGTGGTTGATGGTCAATCACAAGATGAAACCGTTAAAATTGCTCAAACGTTTGGTGCCAAAATTATCACTACCACCAATAAACTTAATTTTCATCTTAACAAACAAATGGCTATTGACGCTGCTAGTGGTGAATTAATTTTGCAACTTGACGCTGACGAAGTAGTCGACGCTCAGCTTAAAGCTTTTATTCAAAGTGTTTTAGAGAAAGGTCCGGGAAATATTGCTGCTTGGCAAATTAGACGGAAAAATTTATTTTTCCGTACTTTTTTAACTAAAGGTGGTCAATACCCCGATCCAGTTATTAGGTTGTTTTGGCGTGGTAAGGCATATTTGCCGGCAAAAGATGTTCATGAGCAAATGCAAGTTGAAGGTAAGTTGGGCACAGCTAAGGGACATTTATTGCATTTTGCCAATCCTAACTTAAGTAGTTATTTGCGCAAATTTAATACTTATACTTCTTTTAAGGCTCAACAATTAGCCCAGAGTAATTTGCCGTTAAATTTTGCTACTTACTGTCGTTATTTATGGTATTTACCCTGGAAAACTTTTATAAGTATTTTTATTCGTCATCGCGGTTACAAAGATGGTTGGGCAGGGGCTTTATTTGCTTATTTTAGCGCTTGGCATCATCGGGTGGCTTTTTTTAAGTATTTAGAAGAAACGCGTCCTGCGATTAATCATTTGCCGCGGATATATTTTCCTGCTAGCAAAATTGATGCTCTGCAAAGTTATCGTGGGGTAGGTCGTTACAGCCAGTGGTTGCAAGAAGCGCTGCGGCGTCGTGGTAAAGTGCAACTGGTTAATCAAGCTAAAATTAGTGACATTTGGCATTATTTATTTTTTGATTTATTTCGCCCCTTCTTAAAAAAACCAGGTCGAGATCAACATTTATTAGTGACTGTACACGATTTAATTCCTTTGCTTTTTCCACAAAATTACCCCGTGGGTTGGCGGGGAAAATGGCATTTTTTCCGTCAAGTGCGTCTGCTGAAAAAGGCGTCTCTTATAGTAGCTGATTCTCAAGCCACTAAAGCTGATTTACTGCAAAAATTTAAGTTATCACCCCAGCAGGTGCGGGTAGTGTATTTAGCTGCTAATCCAGGACTGCAACCTCCAGACGCTGCGGTGATGAAAAAAGTCTCCCAACAATATAATTTGCCTCGTAAATATTTGCTTTATGTGGGTGATATTAATTATAATAAAAATATTCCTCAACTAATTAAGGCACTTAAATTTCTTCCCAGTGATCTTCACCTAGTTTTATTAGGTAAAGCCTTTCGACCGAGTGGCATTGTCGAATGGCAAAATATTCAGGAGCAATTGGAGTTATCTGGGGTTAGAGACAGGGTGCGCTTTTTAGTTTCTGTTGATGACAATGAGCAATTAGCCGCAATTTATGCCTTGGCTGCCGTTTATGTGCAGCCTTCTTTATATGAAGGGTTTGGTTTGCCGGTTTTGGAAGCTTTTCGTTGTGGCACTTTGGTAGTTTGTGCTGCCAATTCATCACTGCCAGAAGTTGGGGGTGAATGTGCTTTGTATGCTGCTAGTTGTCGCGGGGAAGATTTAGCAGGGAAAATTAGTGAAGCCCTAGCACTTGGTGTAAATGAGAGAGAAAAATTAATCAAAAAATCTCAAGCTTGGGAGAAAAATTTTTCTTGGGATAAAACCGCTGCCGCTATGGAAGAAATATATTCTCAACTGCTTTCATCCTCATGTTAAAAAAAATTTCCTTCACTCTTTTTTTCTTTATTTTCACCCTCATTTATTTTTTACCTTATTTTCGCACGGGATTGCCAGTCACTCACGATGGCGAAAATCATGTGGCGCGTTTTGCTCAATATTATTTAGCCCTCAAGCAAGGTCAATTCCCTCCCCGCCTGGCTCCTACTCTCGCTAATGGTTTTGGCCTGCCAGTGTTTAATTACAATTATCCCCTGGCTAATATTCTCAGTCTGCCTTTAAGTGTCCTGAAAATTGATTTTGAAATACAATTTAAACTTTTAGTTATTGGTGGTTTTTGTATGGCTGCTTGGGGGTTTAATTTGCTCTTAGCCAGTTGGCATTTTAAGCACTGTCAGCGTTTATTTCCGCTGCTGTGTTTTTTGCTTTCTCCATATTTATATACTGCTATTTGGTATCGTGGCAGCATTGGAGAAATTTTGCAGTATTATCTTTTGCCTTGGTTACTCTTTGCTTTTGAGCGTAGTTTTTTTTCATCTACCCTAAGCCAACAACGTCGTTTTACTTGGCTTTTAGTTGGCTGTCAAGTGCAATTTTTACTCGCCCATAATGTGATGGTTTTAATTATGGCACCCTTTTTGTTTGTTTACCAAATATATCGTTTATGGACTAAAAAACGCCAGGAGGTAAAAAGATATTTGTATTTGTGGTTGCTTTGTGGATGCTTGGTAGCGTGGTTTTGGCTGCCAGCTTTAGGAGAAAAATCTTTAATTAATTTAGATAATGACACTTTAAGTTTTAATTATGCCCATCATTTTCTCTCATTGGCGCAATTGTTTTCTTTTTGGCCGCAACAAGGTCTCTCTTTTTTGGGGAGAGTGGATGGTCTTAGTTTTGGTTTGGGTTTGCCAGCGATCTTGGTACTTTCTTTAGTAATTTATCTTGCTGGTTGTCACCGTCAGTTGCTTCGTTTTTCTGTCTTACCACTTGGGTGTCTTATTGGGAGTACTTTATTGTTGTTGTGGCTGCAAACATCAGCGAGTGCTTTCTTGTGGTCAGCCTTACCCTTTTTTAATTATGTGCAGTTTCCTTGGCGCTTGGGTTTGCTAGTAAGCTTTTTAATTGCGCTCCTCTCTAGTGCACTCATAATTAAAAAAAACACGCGCAGTTTTTTTGCCGCAGTTATCATCATTCAGGCATTAATTTTATGTTGGAGTTGGCCAAAGAATTTTTTTCATCACTCTCGTTTGGATTATTTAACTTATCCGCAGACCACTACTACCAGCGGTGAAAATTTTCCTCGTACTTTTAGTTATCCTTACTTTCAGGCTGATACCACCAAAGTGGTGGATTTTTTAGTTGGCTCTGGAGAAATTGGGCTGATTAAAGCTAACACTACTAGCAAACATTATCAATTAAGCTGTCTTACCAGCGAGTGTTTGCTAGCAGAGCAAACCGCTTATTTTCCAGGATTTGTCACCACCGTTAATGGACAGCCCACTGCTTACTTTAATAATGAACAAGTTGGTGGCAGACTTGCTTACCAAGTTACCACTGGTAACTATCAGGTGATAAGTCAGTTTACTCAAAGAACTCCCATACGTTTGTTTGCCAACGCTATAAGTGCGGCGGCACTATTATTAGTGCTTTATAAGTCGCTCAGCCATTTGGCTAATTTTTCTCGCTGGACTAAAAGACTAAAATAGTTTCTCACTCGCTCTTGCTCGTATTGCGCGGCTAATTGTTGGCTGTTTAAGTCTTTGAAAGACTTTTTTATTTTTTGTTTAATTTCTGCTTCACTAGCGGTTATTTTTTCTGCTTCTAAAAGCGCGTCAAGAATAAATTCAATTTGCAAATTTTGTAATGCTCCCCACATTAATTGGGCTTCAATTTCTTGAGTGGTTAAATTCATTTTTTGTAAATAAGCAGCTAAAGTTAGTTGATGAGATGCTAATTCACTTTGTAGTCGCTCCCACTCTTTTTGGGCACTGCGACGTACCATAATTAAAGAAACTTTAGGTTTGATTTCTTGGAGTAAGGCAATTAAAGCTTGGTCAGCAGCTGCCTGTTTGGTTGCGGTTTCTGGAGATTTGCTCGCTTTTTTATCTGCCGCAATTTTTTCTACAGCTAGCTTTTTTTGCTGCTGCAAAAATTTTTTGTAGTCTGGTAATTTGATGAGAGGCTTTTGTGGTAAGTAAGCTATCAGTTGCCAATCTTGATTTTTGACAGCTTTTTTAATCACAATTTCTGGTTCACAAAAGGGACGCAGGGTTTGTGCCTTTAAAGCAGTTTGATAAGCTTGAGGAGCTAATTTTTGCAAAACTTCTCTAATCAGGTATCCTTCATCTAATAAATCTTCTGCTAGTGATGGTGGTACTTTACCAGGTCTAAAACCAGGCTGTTTAATTTTTCTTGCTCCAGAACGTAAAACTTGGTTATATACTGGAGCTACCTCTTGCCAAGAAATAGTAAAACTAAAATTAGGATCATCACTTAAAAATTCTTTTAAGTCTGGTTGCTTGGCTGTTGGTTGGCTTTGTTGCGGAGATACTTTGCTATTTTTTTTAGCAGTTGCGGTTGTTTTTGTCATATTTGCTATTATAACAAACCTAAGGCTAAATCAAAAAATACGTTTTTGCTCGATACATTAGCCATAGATAGTTGCAATGCTCTCTCTAGTAAATGGCTCAGGCGAGCTAAGTAAAAAAGTTCGCTTGGTTGTTTTGCTTGGGTGAGCAGCTGATGGCAGTTATTTAGTGTTTGCTTTAGGTTTTGTTGTGCTTGTGTGCTTAAAGTTATTTCTGGATGAGTTTTTTGCTGTTTTTTGTAATCATCATTGGTTTGTTTTATTAGCTGTTTGGCTAAACTCATGGGGTTAGTGCCTTTTTTGTCAGAGAGTAAAATTTGAGTAAAAGTGCTTGACCAGGTGGCAACTGGTTCTTTAATAGCGGTAGTAACAGTGCGCGAAAGCACCGTGTCTAAAATTCCGGCAGTATTGGTGGCTAGCAGTATTGGCAGCACTTTGGAAGGCGACTCTTCTAAAAACTTTAAGAGGGTATTTTGAATAATAGCTGAAGTTTGATTAATGTTAGCAATGACTAAAACATAAGTAGTTTTCCCTGATATTTGTGTCAGCAGTGAGAGGGCTTCTCTCACTTCTTTAATTGACAGTTTGGTTTCTAGTCCCAATATTAACCAAATTGTCTTTGGAGATGACACTGGAGACACTAGAGGGGACAAAATTTTTTGGCAAGCAGATCTGCTTGAGGGCATTGCCGATAAAAGTACCAATCTTGCTTGCATATTTTTTTTATTATATAATGAAAAAATGCTCAATCAGAGTAAAACAATTTTAGATGTGCTGCGCGAAAAAGGTCGTCTTAATGAGCAGCAAGTGATGGCTTTACAAGCCAAGCAGCTACAAAGTAAACAAAAAATTGAAGATTTACTTTTGAGTGAGGGAATAATTAGTGCTGATGAACTTTTAACAGTTTTATCGCAAATGCACAATATTCCCATTATTCGCCTAGGGAGCGTGGGTGCAGCTCCAGAAGCACTTGCCATGATTGATCGCGATTTAGCCAGTCGTTATCAAATGTTTCCTTTTGCGGTGGATGCCAGTCGCAATGCCCTCCTAGTGGCAATGGCCGACCCCCTAGATTTACAAGCAATAAAATTTATTACTCAAAAAACTGGCAAACAAATTATTCCCCATTATGTAGATAAAAATGAACTGGCTTTGACTATGAGCCAGGCTTATTCTAATAATCTCTCTCAAGAGGTTACCGAAGCACTCAACGACGCTGACACAGTGGTTAAAGCTCGTTCAGTGCAAAGTTTTAGTGAATTAGCTAAAGACGGCATTATTAAACAAGCACCTATTGCCAAAATTGTGGAACAGATTTTGGGTTTTGCGGTTGGGGCTGGGGCTTCTGATGTGCATATTGAGCCTCAAGCTAATCGAATTCGGATTCGCTATCGTATTGATGGCATTTTGGTAGAAAAGTTGGTGCTGCCTAAAAGTGTGCTTGACTCGCTGGTGTCACGGATTAAAATCCTCTCGCGTTTGAAAATTGATGAAAAACGTATTCCTCAAGACGGTCGTTTTGGTTTTAGTTCTGAAAAGGGGGCGGTAGATTTGCGTATCTCGACTCTACCCACGGTACATGGGGAAAAAATTGTCATTAGATTGCTGAAAAAACAAGAGCGCATTGCTACTTTAGAAGAATTGGGGATGTCGGGAATGGGGCTTAAAAATTTTACCGAAATGATTAATTTGCCTCAAGGAATTATTTTAGTGACTGGTCCCACTGGGAGTGGTAAAACTACCACCCTTTACTCAGCCCTTAATATTATCAATAAAGTGGGGGTGAATATTTTAACAGTAGAAGATCCGGTAGAGTACGAAATGAATGGAGTTTCTCAGGTGCAGGTTAATAACCAAGCTGGTTTAACTTTTGCCAATGCCCTGAGAGCTTTTTTACGCCAAGACCCTGACATTATTATGGTGGGAGAAATTCGTGATCAAGAAACAGCTAGTTTAGCAGTGCAAGCGTCTTTAACCGGACACTTGGTGTTCTCTACTCTACACACTAATTCTGCTGCCGGGGCAATTCCTCGCCTCATCGATATGGGTATTGAACCATTTTTACTTGCTTCTTCAATTAATTTGGTGATGGCGCAGCGGGTGTTGCGTAAACTTGACCCTGCCAATAGCGAAAGTTATCACCCCAGCGAGGCAGAAATTGTGGAGCTGCGTCGGGTGCTTGGTGATTATTTTGAGCAATTTTTGCAAAAAAAGGGTATTAGTGTGGCTGAACTGCAACTTAATCGGCCCAAAACTAATTTGGCTAACCGTGATGATGGTTTTAAGGGGCGGGTAGCAATTTTTGAAATTTCTCCAGTAACTCCCCAAATTCAAGAATTAATTATTAAAGCTACTCCAGCTCAAGAATTAGAAAAAGTTGCTCTTTCTCAGGGAATGCTGTTGATGAAACAAGATGGTTATCTTAAGGTATTGCAAGGGATTACCACTATGGATGAAGTGTTGCGGGTAGCAGATACTTAATGGTTGGTAAAAATGACAAGAAAAAAAATCATGTATTATTAGTGGTGTGTTTAGTCTTTTTAGATTGACAAAGTCCAGACAAATGTGGTAAAACTAAACTATGAATATTTTTGATATTATGGACTCACTAGCAGAGCAAAGTGGTTCTGACATTCACTTAATTCCCGGAGTACCACCAGTTTTGCGTCTTGATGGCGAATTAAAACCTGTACCTGGAGCACCGATTTTGGGGGCACAGGAATTATCAGTTTTAATTGACCCTCTCATGAATGATTGGCAAAAGGCTAAATTTGAAGAAAAAAAAGAGTGGGATTTTGCTTTCCAACACGGTGATAAAGGTCGCTTTAGAATTAACGTTTATTACACCAAGGGCATGAAAGCGGCAGCACTGCGCTTAATCCCCTCACGGATTATGACTATGTCAGAGTTAGGTTTGCCACCCATTTTTGAACAGTTGGCCGTAAAGAAACAAGGTTTGGTTTTAGTCACCGGTCCTACTGGAGAGGGCAAATCAACTTCACTGGCAGCTTTAATTGACCAAATCAACTCTACTCGCAATGAGCATATTCTTACCATTGAAGACCCAATTGAATTTGTCTATGAGCCTAAAATGAGTATTATTTCTCAGCGGGAGCTCAATCAAGACACTCATGATTGGCCAGTAGCGCTAAGAAGTGCCTTGCGCGAAGACCCCAATATTGTTTTGGTGGGAGAAATGCGCGATTTCGAAACCATGGCGGCAGCGATTACAGTGGCAGAAACAGGTCATTTGGTTTTAGCTACGCT
>CAUUGB010000014.1:0-21273 GCA_963544615.1 uncultured bacterium
CAGATAAAATAAATTTTATCAGTTGAGACTGCTGGCGCTGATTAAGCTTTTCCCAGTCAAGTACTTGTTGCCAATTGCTACTGTATTCGCCTACATACCTGTACTCCCCCCGATTAATCATATCCCTTGCCTCCTTTGTTAGCATACAGGCGGCATTTGCTGTTGATAAGAACTCCTCTCACCTTAGCGCAGATTACCATGACTGTCAAGTGAGTTGACAGAGGAGAAATACTTTTCCCGGGTTTTATCAAAAAGAGAAAAAATGCAACCACAATAATTTTGTTTGTAAAAACCACTAGTTTTCAGCTGAGCTGGTGAAATGGTGAATTTTGGCACCAAAAAACTCTGCCCACAAATTTGTTTACCTGCAGCAATAACTTGTTCCCGAGATAAATAAGCGCTTGCTAACATAGTAGTGCTCATGGTAGTGCCAGAGGAACTTTGTTGCCGGCAATATTGGAGTGTTTTTGCAAGACGTAAGTATTGACATTCCCAACATCTATTGCCCGTTAATATCCCTTGCTTAAATTGCTCTCTTACTAGACTTAAATTAAAATAATCTTGTGGTTGATAATCCGCTACTATAAGTGGTATTGACAAAAGTGTTGATATTTTTTTAACTGCCAGCAAGCGAGCACGGTATTCTGCTCGAGGATAAATATTGGGATTATAAAAAAATAATTGCCATTTATCAGCATTAAATATTAACTGTTTTTGTGACAATTTTTTTCGTAGTGTCATCGGTGCCACCAGTGCCGTTACTGCTTGGGGCAGTTGATAACCACTCGCGCAAAAATATCTCAGCAAACAATCGGCGCAACATACATGCAAAAGTATTCTCTCTGGAGAGCTTTGAGAACTAGTCATTTTTAAGCTGGTATAAATTATGCCATCACAGTCGGAGTGACAGGACTTGAACCTGCGACCTCAGCGTCCCGAACGCTGCGCGCTACCATCTGCGCTACACTCCGACTTAGCTGACTTTATTATACCGCAAGGCAAATGACTCCATGTTATAATCATCTATCAAAAACGGGTCAGTAGCTCAGTTGGTTAGAGCGTCTGCCTCTTAAGCAGAATGTCGAGGGTTCGAGTCCCTCCTGACTCACTTTGGTATTTACCAAATTAACTCAAGTTTTCCCAGTAAAAAATATTTTATTTACCATTAAAACTGCCTATGGGCTTATTACTCCAAATATTACTCAATGTTATTCTAAAAAAAAGCCCCTGAATACTCAGGGGCTTAAATCTTGTAGTAAGTTTTTTCTAGCTTTAGCTGCTTAGCAGCTAAAGCATATTTCTCCCAGCCATAAAGGCATGGTAGTACGTGTCTTTGAGCAACTCTCCATTAACAATGGGCAGATGGATTTCTACCACCCATTCTTTACCTTTCCTCGTAACCTCAACAAAGGTATCCGAGTAAGGCGAGACGATTTCCGCCCAGGACACCGAATCTTGCAACAAATAGTACCAACCTCCTCCCAGATGGTCAGGAAAAAAGGGGAACTTTTTGGGTGAAGTGCCAGGATGGTTGGGGGGATACGCGTGAAACATGGGCCGCGTTTTCGGAAAATCATAAATAAGCAAATAAGGCACCCGACCCACCTGGTAGGTGCTAGTAAACTCCCTAAACTCTGCTTGCAACTGTTCGGGAATTCTTGCCCCACCATTATTCATCGCTACCGCCACCACCCCAAAATCAGCGGTGGCAAAAGCCATCTGGGCATAATTCTCCCAACCAGCTTTCACCGATGCCAGAGTTTCGTTACTAATTACTGGAGCTGCTTTGCTCCAATTTCTTGAGGCCTGCAACATTACCTATCCTCCTCCTATAGGGATATTTTTTAGAAAAAAACTTATCAAAGAACTTTACCAATGCCGCTTGCATTGGTAAATAAGTTTTATATTATAAGATATATAAGCACTTTTGTCAATAAATAACAATAACAATAAATTGCTAATAATAATTTATATATCAATAAATTATTTAATTTTAATACCATACAATCAACCCTAATTACCAAAATGCTAATTAATGAGCAAAACCAACCAATCGAGTTTATGAGCCCAAAATTCTCCACCATTACCACTAACTCCTCCTCATGTAGTTAAAATATGTTATAATACCCAAGTCCTAAGACAGCGTGCCACCATAAGTCGCGCCGAGGCAATCAGCAGTATGGTTGTGGATTTACTCCTCTTAGGATCTCTTAAGCAGGAGTTTTTTATTATTAGAAAGCACCCATGCCAAACCAAAAAAATACCGCTAATCTAGCTTTAGTTAAAGAGAAAATTTCTCGCGCTAAATCAATTCTTTTAGTGGATTTTTCTGGTACTAGTGTTAATGAACAATCACAACTTCGCCGCGATCTTAAAGCCGTTGGCAGTGAGTTTTTTGTCAGTAAAAATACTCTCATCAATTTGGGTTTTGATAAAAAAAGCCCCATCGCTGACGCACTAAGTGGCATGAACGCCCTAATTTTATCTTATGAAGATGAAGTCTCTGGCGTTAAGGCAACTTATAAGTTTATCAAAGATAAAGAAAAACTTACCGTTAAAGTTGGCTTTTTAGATGGCGAGTTTATTAGCGAACAGCAGGCGGCAGCTTTAAGTAAAATTCCCAGCAAAAAAGAGTTACTCGTTAATTTGCTTTATTCACTTAATTCTCCCGCTAGCAAATTAGCCAATGTTCTGGTGGGACCGGTTCGCTCGCTCACTTATGCTTTACAAGCCATTGTCGATAAAAAATAATTAATAATTAATTTGGTAATCAATATAGAAAGGTAAATTATGTCAGAAAAAACCGACGCTTTACTCTCTAGCATTAAAGAACTATCTTTGATGGAAGTTTCTGAGCTAGTTAAAGCTTTAGAAGAAGAATTTGGCGTATCTGCTGCTGCCCCAGTCATGGTGGGGGCGGCTGCAAGTGCTCCTTCTGCTGCAGCTGAAGAAAAAACTGAATTCACTGTAGTACTTAAAGACGGTGGCTCCAACAAAATTGCCGCCATTAAAGCAGTGCGCACGCTCAAACCTAATTTAGGCTTGGGTGAAGCTAAAGCTTTTGTAGAAGGTGCTCCTAAAAATGTTTTAGAAGACGCTAAAAAAGAAGATGCGGAGGCCGCTAAAAAAACTTTAGAAGAAGCTGGTTGTGTGGTGGAACTGAAATAGTTTTTCTCTCAACCAATGTTAGCCCGCTTTCAAAGCGGGCTTTTTAGTAGATTTTTTTCTCTTGTGCTATAATGAAAAAGTGAAAAAAATACCCCAAATGTGCTGGTGCTTTTTAATTGCCTGGGCTGCAATACTTACCCAACACCATCCCGTGCTAGCAGCTGAATATCTTAGCCCAGTGTTTGCTACCTCTTTATACAAAGTGCAAGCAGTTTCGCTGCTTTTAGACCACAGCTCCCCTCAATCAGTGCAGTTATTTTATCAAAGCAAACAAAGCAGTGACGCCAATGATTTATGGCAACCGCTAACTGGCGATGAATTTATTTGTCGCAGCGAACACACTCATTTATGGTGTTACACCAAACTACAATTTCCTTGGCAAGAATGGGGTCAATTTAAGCTCATATATCCAGATATATCTCAACTACTTTCTTTTAATCTTAACCTCAAAGAACAGTATCAATTACCCATAGTTACTCCAGCAGACAATGATGTTTATTATTCCTCATGGAGGAATTTTACCACCCCCAATGAATTTCAAGCTATCAGCTGGAATGAGGTTAACTTAACTCCAGAAGCAAGCCAAGCTACTATCATTCAAACCCGGGCTAGCTTTAATCAGCGTACCTGGACTCCCTGGCAAGGAAATTTTACCGCCACTCCTCTTCAAGAACATTATTTAGCCAACCTCGACGAGCATGGATTAACCCTAACCCAACCAACCCGAGAAAAATATTTACTCCTCACCTATCAAGACAAAAAACAACCTCTACGGGCTACCCAAGCATTAGCTGTGGGTGAGAGTGAAGTAGCTGCTTTTGCTCAGCGCACTTTTACTCTGGAGAGCTTAGAAGGTCTCCAAATAGGTCAAGAAATTGTTATCAGTGAACAAGTCGCTGGCATTACCTATCAAGTTAAAACCATCATCGCTGACCTTAAACCTGCCACTAAACAAGTTAGCACCTATCCTTTTTTTGGCACTATTCCCCCAGCTGGAGAAACCAGCTGCGGAGCTAAACAAAAGTATTGCTTTTCACCGCAAGCACAAATTTACGCCATTAAAGACAAATTATTGCCAATTAATGGCATCCACATTAACTGGCAAGAAACCATTGACCCGGCCGCAATTGTTTCTCTCTCGCTGATAGAGCCAACCCCAAGTTCCTGTGTGGCTGCAAACGAAACTGCGCCATATTGTAGCGACTTTTACTTACCTCTTAATTTAACTGCCCCCTCAGCTACGGCTTTAGCCACCATTCAATACCGACTCTTAACCGCTCCAGACACAGACAAACTAGTTAAAAACGTTTATTTACTCACCCAACATCCCCAGCAAACTCAAGTAGCTTCCTCTAGCGCCACTCCAACTGCAACCACAGTTGGCAGGTTGAGAAGTGGCAAAAACTTAGTCAGCGGCATGGGTAAACCCTCTTTTTGGCAATAAATTTGTTTTTGTTCGCTATTTATTCGCTTTTCTCTCGTTTTAGTCCTTGACTTTTATTTTTTTCCTTGTTAGTGTGTTCTTAACAAAAACATACATAAAGACACAAAGGTAAACGCAACTTAACAAAAACTTAATTAAGCAGTTATTGTAGTATTAAATTAATAATAATCATTGAAAGGAAAACACTCATGACAGATTCCATCCAGCTAGATGTGCCCCTGGCAAAAATAAAAAAATCTGGCAGCGTAGCAGAAGCGGTTAAATTAGATATTAATAATCTTCCGGATTTACTGACTGTTAAAGAAGTTGCCACCTTGCTGCGAGTGTCTCCTTTAACAGTAAAAAGATGGGGGGCTCGCGGCAAATTGCCGGCCATTAGAATTAACTCTCGCGGTGATAGGCGTTACAAAAAAGAAGCAGTCATGTGGCTGTTGGGAGTAGAACCCGAGGCAGCTGCTTAATCTTATCTCTTCAAGGTGAGCAAAAAAAGTCAACCCATGGTTGACTTTTTTTGCCAATAGCGGTAATGATAGTAAATAAATTTACCCAAAGCTAACTGCCGCCGCCAACGGTGGGGTTGCTGATAAAGTCGCCAAAGCCATTCTAAACCTAAATTCTGCCAACTCATGGGTGCTCGCGGCAATTTACCTAAAATAAAATCAAAACTGCCCCCCACTGCTAAGGCTAATTTTACTCCCCGCTGAGCCATTAACTCTCGCTGACTAACTAAAAAGTGCTCTTGAAAAGGAGCCCCAAAAGCTACTAAAATGATGATAGGTTTAATATCATCAATCAACCTTTGGATAGCTTGAGTCTCACTAATAGTAGGTAAAAATGCATTTTGATATCCCGGGGTATAAAAAAGTTGCTTTTGACCAATTTGTAATCTTCCTGGCTTGCTAGCGCTGGTTTGATAAAAGCCACCAATGAGTAAAATTTTTTCAGCTTGCAGAAGGGGGTTAGAGAGTAAATATGCCACTGTTTCTACTCCAGTTAAACGGCTGGCAAAGCCACCCAATTTCACCAAACCAAGACCGTCGGGAATTAGCACATCTGCTTGCTGCAAAGCTCTAGCAAAACAATGATCTCGATGAGCAAGCACTAGCTGTTCTGGATTAGGAGTCATAATCAGCTTTAACCCCTCAGTTTTGAGTGCTTGATCTAAAAACTGCTGCCAAGCAGGTAAAGTTTCATTAACAATGCAGTAAGCAGCATATTTTTTTGTCTTTAACATCGACAATGATTATATCATTACCCCTTAACTAGAGTTATAATATATGTTTATGTCCACCTCAATCCAAGCGAGCTTGCCCACTTTTATCTATCAATCTTTTCAAGATAAACTGACCAATGAGGGCTGGCAACTCACCTTTGTTTACCGCTTAGGCAAACTATCTTTTACCCACCGAGTAGTATTTTCTTGTCACCATCAACAACTCCAGCACTTACCCATAGAACTCAAACAAAATTTAGTTTTTCACTTGGGTCTGATTGAGAGTTTTTCTTATTGGAAACTTGCTGCCAGCCCACAATTTATTTTACAAGCCGGCACACTCACTACCGAGCAAAAAAAGTTTTGGCGCCAGCTTTTAATCAATGGCATGGGTGAGTATTTTTACCATAATCATCTTAACTGGCAGCAACCTGTGTTAGGCAACTTTACCTCTGCTCCCACTGCCCCTACTTTTACTCAAGTGAAGGCAACTGGCAAAAATACTTATCGTTTTGGCATTGGTGTGGGTGGAGGCAAAGATTCAGCCGTAATGATGCAACTTTTAGCTAAACAAAAATCTTGGTGTAATTTAATTGTGACTCCTTGCTCTCCAGCGGCGCACCATTTAGCAGCTTTTAATGGTCACCCTACCTATATCATCAAGCGCCAATTTGACCCTCAACTGCGCTCTCTTAACCAAACTGGTATGCTCAATGGTCACGTACCCTTTAGTGCCAGCTTAGCCTTTATACTACTTTTAGCTAGTCAGCTTTACCGCATTAAAGCAGTGCTGGTAGGCAATGAAGCTAGTAGCAGCGAGGCTACTACCACTTACCTTAATCACCCTATTAATCACCAGTATTCCAAAAGCTTTGCTTTTGAAAAAGATTTGCAAACTTATTGCCAAAAATTTCTCCTCGATCCTTGTCCTTATTACTCTTTACTGCGCCCTTTAAGTGAATTAAAAATTGCCCAACTGTTTTCTAATTGTCAGTCATATTTTCCCCTATTTCGCTCTTGTAACCGCGGACAACAGCAACACTGCTGGTGTCAGCGGTGTCCCAAGTGTTTATTTGTTTATTTAATGCTTGCTCCCTTTATTGAAGAAAAAGTTTTAGCCACCCAAATTTTTTCTGCTAATCTGTTAGACCAACAAGAAAATTTAACTGAATTAGAAAAATTACTCGGACTGACTAAAAGCAAACCCTTTGAATGTGTCGGCACCATTGCCGAATCACGTGCCGCCTTTTATTTAACTTTTAAGTATTACCAACAACAAGCAAAATGTTCACCAATTTTACTCAATAAATTAGCTGATAAAATTCTCCCATTGCAAAATGATTGGGAAACGTTTTGTTCACATATTATCAACAATTTATCACCGCATAGTTTACCACGGGAATTAAATCAAATTGTTAACGAGGCTCTCTCATGTTAAAAAAAACTTGGCAACCAAGTGCCGTACAAAAACAAAAATTACAACCTTTAAGTAAGCAGCGAATTTTAATTTTAGGCGCTGGTAGAGAAGGCTTAGCCACTTATCTTTTTTTACGTGAAGTATTCCCTCAATTAAAATTAATGGTGGCTGACTGTTGTAGCCAAAAAAAACTCTCTGCCGACTGGCAACAATATTTTGCTCATGACCCTTATTTAACTGGCAGCTTTGGCAAACACTATTTGAATTGTTTACCCCAAATTACCTATATTTTCAAAACTCCCGGAATTCCGCCTACTTTAGTTCCCTTGCAAAATTTTAGCAAGAATGGGGGGATTATTTCTTCTGGCACTGCTTGGTTTTTTAAGCTAGCTAAAGGAAAAATTATTGGTGTCACTGGTACTAAAGGCAAAAGCACCACTGCTAGTTTAATTGCGAGCGTACTTAATATGGGTGGTAAACATACGCTGCTTTTAGGCAATATTGGCGTTGCTGCCTTACCTTTAGTTAAACAAACCACTAGCAAGACTATCAGTGTGATGGAATTATCTGCTCATCAACTCCAAGATCTTCAGGTTTCCCCACATATTAGTGTGGTGCAAAATATTACCAGTGAACATTTAGATTACTACCCCAACACCGCCGCTTATGTGTCCGCTAAAAGCAGCATCGCGCGTTATCAAAAAAAAACCGATTATTTAATTTATGCTGATGAATTCAAAAATAGTCGTGCTTTTGCCCAACTTTCTGCCGCAAAAAAACTCTGCTATGGTATTCAAGATACTCCTGACCACATTGCTTTTGCCAGCAAAACAGCAATTTTTTACCGCCCTAGTGGACGCCCGCCTATTGCCATGGTTAAAAGACGCCAACTCAAACTTTTAGGCAAGCACAATTTGTACAATATCATGCCTGCCATTATTATTGGCAAGCACTTTGGATTAAGTGATGAACTCATTGCCCGAGCTTTAAGCACTTTTACGCCGCTGCGACACCGCCTAGAACTAGCTGGCAGCTATCAAGGGGTCACTTACATTAACGATTCGCTCTCCACTACTCCTCAGGCAACTATTGCTGCCTTAAAAATTTTTGCTTCTCAACCAATTCACTTACTTGCTGGAGGTTTTGAAAGACAACAAAATTTTACTGCTCTAGCTCAACAAATTCTCAAACAAAAAATTAAATCTATCATTGTTTTTCCCCCCACAGGCAAAAGATTAAAACAAACTATTATCAATCAAGCCATAGCCCAAAAAACTTTAACTGGTGATTTTTACTCAGTAACCACTATGTCACAAGCAATGCAATTGGTTAAACACCTAGCTGTTAAAGGTGATTTAGTTTTGCTCAGCCCTGCTGCAGCTAGCTTTGGGAGTTTTAAAGATTATGCCGACAGAGGTGATCAATTTTGCCAAGCAGTGGCCAACTTAGGTGTCAGCAGGAAAAAATAGCCCCTATACTGGTAATTATGATAATGTTATAATAAAGGTGATGGCAAAAAAAACCGCTCCACCAAAAAAAATCTCTCTTCCCACCCAAAAAGATTCTCCCAAAATTAGAAACTGGGCAGGAATTATTTACACCATTGTCTCGGCAATTATTATTATTGGTGGCACTTACATTGCTATTCGTTGGGCTAATGGTGATTTTCGTCTTGACAGAAGTGCTGACCTAGTAGCTACGGAAACAGGGCTGCTGCATGCTACTTCTACTCCCAAGGGGGCAGAAGTATATATTGACGGCAAACTCACCAGCATTACTGACAATACTATTTATCTCTCACCGGGAACCTATGAGGTGGAAATTAAAATGGATGGTTATAGTTCGTGGAAAAAAAATATTCTCATTGAAAAATCACTAGTCTCACAAACAAATGCTAATTTGTTCCCCTATTCTCCCAGTTTATCTAGTCTCACTTTTACTGGAGTTAGTCTCCCCCTACCTTCGCCCAATGGACATAAAATTCTTTTTTATTTAGAAAATTCTACCGCTAAAAATAAAAATGGTTTATACGTATTAGATTTGCAATCTGGAGGTAGAAGTCCGCAGCAAATTTCTGACAATGATGAAGCTTATAATTTAGCCACTGCTAGCTATGTTTGGTCTCCCGATAGTAACGACGTTTTGGTAGTTACCGACAAGCGCACTTTTTTACTCCCGAGCAATCGTTTTTCTAATCTACAAAGCTCACCAGATGTTGAATTACAACTCAAAACTATTTTTACTTCTTGGGAAGAAGATTTAGCCACCAGAGAAAAACTTTTTAGTGAGAAAAAAATTCACCCCGAAATTTTACGGACTATTTTGCAAAACAGCGTCAATGCTTTTCTCTCCCCAGACAATACCAAAATTTTTTATACGGCTACTGCTGCTGCCACCATTCCCACCGGGCTCATGCCAGTATTACCCGCTCCCAACTCCCAACCCCAAGAGAGAACTTTAGCCGCTAATAGAATGTATGTTTATGACGGCTACGAAGACAAAAATTATTTTCTGGGTGAAACCACTGCTAGCAGTAGCGCCAAAACACTCCTCACCGCCGCTTGGGAAACTAAAACCAACCAAACCTCTAGTACTCCTCATAAAAACTGGGCAAATTTGTTAACTTCTTTGCAAGCTAAAACCACCCAACAAACTCTAGCTCAATTTAATAACTATTACGGCAATGCTCTCACTCGTCAATGGCAGTGGTTGCCTAATTCCACTCATTTAGTGGGCATTGTTGCCAACCAAGTGGTAATTATGAATTACGACGGCTCCAATCCTACTGTCATTTATTCTGGACCATTTGATAAAAATTTCTTGCAACCCAACTATGATAGCAATAGTGTGCTGATTTTAACTACTTTTAATCCTGATTCACCACCAAATCTTTATGCCATTGAATTAAAAAGGTAGCTTTTAAGCAGCTAATTGTTCCACCACCTGAAGTGGTGTTATAATACCTTTAGAGTTAGGGTCCGTAGCTCAGTCGGTTAGAGCGACAGCCTTTTAAGCTGTGCGTCCTGGGTTCGAGTCCCAGCGGACCCACTCTTGGTTCTCTGTCGTTTATCTTTATTTCACCAATCATCTCCGTAGTTCAACGGATAGAACGACTGCCTCCTAAGCGGTAAATCCGAGTTCGATTCTCGGCGGAGATACTTCCTTAATTTTTCCCCAATTGATAAAGGTAAATTGCAATTCAACTTAAAAATAAAAATTGGCAAAAAAGCCTACCAGCTGTTTTTCTAGTCGGAGTGACAGGACTTGAACCTGCGACCTCGCGCTCCCAAAGCGCGCGCGCTACCATCTGCGCCACACTCCGACAACAGCTTATTATATCATTATGCTATAATGAATAAATGCCGAGCGAGGTGTTAATTTGGCCTAAATGGTGGTATAGCGAAGGTCTGGAATGGTTTTTTACCCAACTGAGACAAACGCTGATGCTTAAATGGCAAGCATTACGACTGCACCTCTGGGTAAAACATTTATTTACTCCAATGTTTGGCATGAAAGATCCTGTCAGTCTCATGGTGAGTGTGGTAATTCGCACTCTAGCAATCTGCGGCAAAATCCTTTGGGGAGGCGTCATGCTATGCTTAGCGCTAGCGTGCTTGGCAGTATACATTAGTGCCCCACCAGTATTAGGCTTTTTATTAATCAAACAATTATTATGAATGTTGTTTTAGATGAAAAACAGAAGTCAATTTTTTATTATGGCTTAGAATTTAGCCAAAGTGCTAACTATCGCTATTTAGCCAAACTAAAAACTGCACAAATAATTGACTGGGCGATGATGGGCATGGCTGGCATCGGACTTTTGGGCTTAGGTTGTCACCTAATTTTTGTTTGGCCAACCATGATTCATTTACCCTTTTATGAACAAAAGTCAATTTTTTTGCTTATTTTTTATCTCTCTACTTGGGCTGATGGCTATCTCCTCAGCCGCTACTTTAAACGACATGGCTTAGGTAGTAATAAGATTGTCTATCTTTACCGACGTGGCATTGAAGATATTACCAAACGTCAAGCTATTTACAGTGCTTTTAATCCAGAAATCATTCAATTAATTCAAGAGAGCTTTACTAAAACCCAATTGGTTACCCCATTAGCTCTAGCCAGAAGTTTACTCTATTGTAGCTGTTTTCATGATTTAGCCTTAAGACTCAACCTGAATACTGCCGCCATTCTCGCCAGTATTAACCAACAACTATCACAAACACGCGAGCATGACACCAGTGGGGTACAACAAGCCTTAAAAGAAGCTTTTTTTTATGGTTTGGTTAATGATTTTCAACTAGTAGACACCGAATGTTTACTGGCTGGACTCTATTACAGTAATCATCTTATTAGAGAAATTTTTTTCACTCATGGCATGAGTGAGAGCGAATTTACAGACTGCTTAAAGTGGCGACAAATAGATAGACAAGTGCGACAACAAAATGTCATCATCAAACAAAATGCCCGCTTGAAAAAAATCGGGAGCGTGAATGCTACCTATACTTCCTCTGCCACTCCTTTAATCAATCAGGTGGGAGATGATTTAACTGCCTTATCTAAAGCTGGTCGTTTGCCTTTGTGTTTAGGTAGAGACCAAGAAATTGCTCGCCTTTTTCAGCATTTCCAAAGTGGTAAGTCGGGTTTGCTCCTAGTTGGTGCCGAAAAAATTGGTAAACAAAGTATTATTAATGGTTTAGCTCAAGCCATGGTACAAGAGAAAGTACCTGAGGTCTTATTCGACAAACGACTCATTCAACTTGACTTTAATAAATTAATCAGTCACCCTCAACTACCACCAGACCAACTGTTAATTAAGATTTTTGCTGAAGCCAAGGAAGCTGGTAATATAGTTTTTAGCTTAACTAATTTAGCTGCCTTAATCATTAATAAAGCTGCTAATCAAGATGGTTCTAATTTTGATTTAGCTGGAATTTTATCTAGTCACTTAGAAGCAGGCTTAAAACTCATTACCACTTGCAATCCAGACGATTATGCCCGCTTAATTGCCCATACCGATCTTGCAGCGGCAATGGATAAAATTGAAATTTCTCCACCTAATCAAGAAGCCACCTTGCTCATGCTTCAGGCTCATACCAGCGGTATTGAAGATCAATATCAGCTCCAATTCTCCTTTGCCGCCCTGAAAGCAGCCATAGAGCTCACTGTGCGCTATCAGCCTACCCTCATGTTGCCACAAAAAGCCATTAGTGTCCTCAAGCTTGCTGCCGCTAAAAAACAAGCACTCTGTCGCTCCACCCCCCAAAAAGATTGTCTATTAGATGCGAGCGATATTGCTCAAGTAATTAGTGAACAAACTAAAATCCCCAGCCAAAATATTACTAGTGACGAAAAACAACAACTCTTAAATTTAGAAAAATTACTCCAAAAAGAAATTGTTGGACAAGACGAAGCGATTAATAGTGTTGCTGGAGCACTGCGTCGGGCTCGAGCAGATTTACAACAAAATCAACAGCAGCCTTTAGCTTCTTTTTTATTTTTAGGACCCACAGGAGTGGGCAAAACCGCTCTAGCACTTGCCACTGCTAAACATTTTTTTGGCACCAACAATCAAGTGATTCGCTTAGATATGAGTGAATATCAACAAGTTAAAGATAGTGAAAAACTTCTTGGCTCCAGCGATGGGCAAACTCCAGGGCAACTGATTACCGCTGTACAGGCACAACCTTTTAGTTTAATTTTATTTGACGAAATTGAAAAGGCTCATCCAGATATTCTTAATCTTTTTTTACAAATTCTTGATGAAGGTCGCCTCACTAGTGGTAGTGGAGAAACAGCAAGCTTTGCTGACACTATTATTGTGGCTACTTCTAATGCCGCTGCAGGAGAAATTCAGACTGCCATCGCTAATCACACCCCTTATGATGAGTTAAAAAAACAATTACTCAGTTCCCTACTTTTTACTCATTTTCGCCCTGAATTTATTAATCGTTTTGATGAAGTAGTAGTTTTTCGTCCTCTGGAAAAAGAGCAAGTAGTCCAAATTGTGCAATTAGCTATTAACAAAATCCAAGCCAGTTTGAACCCTAAAGGGATCAAGATTAGCATTACTCCTCAAGCTTGTCAAAAAATTGCGCAAGAAAACTATCTCCCTCAATATGGAGCCAGAAACATTCAGCATTACCTCAAAAACACCTTTGAAAATCAAATCGCTACTTTAATTATCAACGGTCAGCTCGCCCGCCGTGACCAGGTTATCATTGATGATAACCTTAATTTAGTCGTTCATAAAGCTGCTAGCTTATAAACCTTTATAAGCAATTAGATAGTAAATCACATACACCCAAGAAAGCGCTCCATGGATAATCGCCCAAAAAACTGATTGCCAAGCTGTGTAAGAAATTACCATCGCTAGGGCGCAACCAAAGGTAATCCCCTCTCGCACTACTGCTTTGTTAGTATAGCTGCTCATTTTGCCTTTCTAACTTCTGAGTGTTTTCGTCGGGAGTCGAACCCGAATTTGTTGCTCCGGAGGCAACCGTGCTATCCATTGCACTACGAAAACACTATTTAATTATTTTATTTACAAGCTTTGCCCTCACAGGCTTTAATTTCATATTCCGCATAAATAACTGCATCAATTGCCCCATGATAATTAAATAATTCATTGTCCTTAAACACAATGGCAATTTCTCGCTGAGCGTCTTTTTCTCCTGCAGAAGCATGAATTAAATTAAATTGTTGGCTCATCCCAAAATCCCCCCTAATTGAACCTGCCTCTGCCTCTCGCCCCAAAGTTGTGCCCACAATGCGCCGCACCACTGGCACCACATCAATACCTTCCCACACCATAGCTACAATCGGCAACTGCCCCATAAAATCTTTCAAGTCCTGAAAAAAACTTTTATCCTTGTGCTCTTGATACCAAGAGGACAACATTTCATCAGTCATATGCAGCATTTTCATGCCCACCAATTTTAAACCCTTGCGCTCAAAGCGAGAAATAATTTCTCCAATTAAACCCCTCTGGAGTCCATCTGGCTTTACCAAAACAGCTGTTCTTTGCATTTTCATTGCAGTTTTCCTTTCTATCTTAATTTTAACATTAAAAAATGTCCTGCTCATTAACTGCTAATAACTGTTGAATTTCTTGTCGTTGTCTAGTAGTAAAATTACCAATAACACTTAAACGCAGTTTATCTTTTACTATTAGCTGTTTGGCTAAATCAAGCACCTGCTCTAAAGTAACCATTTTGATTGCCCGGAGTCGATCTTGAACCGTTACAATTTTTCCCTCATGCAAATAACGCATACCACAACTGATAGCATGAGCTTGAACACTTTCTTCAGCTAAAATTAAATGTCCCCTTAAATAATCTTTAGCTCGCGCTAGCTCAGCTGCAGTAATAGCATTTTTCCCCCCAAAAAGATGGTTAAATTCAGCTAAAGTAACCTTGAGCGCCTCCAAAAGTTTTTGTGGATTTACACCAGCACTAGCACCAAAGCAACCTACATCTGAATACATATCAGCAAAAGAATTAACATAGTAGCAAAGTCCTCGTCGCTCTCGCACTTGAGTAAACAAGCGTGAGCTCATATTGCCTCCCACAATTACCGATAATAAAGCCAATACTTCATCGCGCTGATCAAAGCGATTAATTCCTGGCCAACCAAGCACATAATGCATTTGTTGGGTATCACGCTGCTCTAAATGTAACCGCCGACCATAAGAAAAATTTTGCACCCAAAACTGACGCTGATGAGGATGAGCCGCTCTACTTTTGGGAAAATTAAAAGCAGCAGTGGCTTTTGCCAAAATGTCTGGCTGTTTAATTACCGCAGCCTTGCCAGCTAAAACTAACACCATATTATCTGGACCATACCAAGTGTCTAAATATTTCTGGAAATTTTTGCGGCTAATCTTTGCCACACTCTCTGGGGTACCTAAAATATCATGTGCCAAACCACAACCTGCGTAAAACATGCGATTAAAAATATTAGCATTGTGCGCATCTGGTTGATCACGATACATGTGAATTTCTTCTAAAATTACCCCCCGCTCCCGCTTAATTTCCTCACTGCTAATTAAAGCTTGAGTTACCATTTGCCCCACCATATCCATTGCCAAATCTAACTTATCACTAGCCGCTTGAATAAAAAAAGCCGTGCTTTCTTCGGAAGTAAAAGCATTGTACATAGCGCCAATACCATCTAAAGTTTGTGAAATAACTTTAGTGCTGGGATATTTTTTAGTTCCCTTAAACACCATATGCTCTAAAAAATGTGCCATCCCAAACTCACTTTCGCTCTCATAGCGAGAGCCAGTTCGCACTAAAGCAATCACCGATACCGACTCCACTCTTTCCACCGGCAAACGTAGTACTTGTAAACCATTAGCTAATTTATCTAATTGAAATGACATTTATTACCCTTTATTAATATAAATTTATAATTATCACATTTTTGAGGGGATTTGTATCCCTAAGATAGTTAAACCAGTAACTAAAAATAGTGTGATAGCTTTAATCAAACATATCCGCTGCTGGTGACCCAATATTTCCTGCTTCGCATAATAAGCATTGGCAGCGGTAGCTAACTCAAATAAATAATTGGCTAAAATATGGGGGGCAAACCGTTTAGCTGCTACCCTAACGACTTCAGCATAAACATTCATTTTAGCAATTAAAGTTAATTCGTCATCTCCCCATTGACATTCATCAAATTTACTAATTTCATCTGCTAATTTTTCCCTATTAATCAATTTTTTTAGCTGATTTACTTCAAATGGCTTATTTCCCGCCTTTTGCAGTACTGCCAGTAGTCTGACACAAGTATATTGTAAATAAGCTCCAGAATTGCCTTTTAATGAAAGCATCGTATCCAAATCAAAATCAATATCGTTTTTTGCTTCTCTCATCAAGTCATTCCACTTAATTGCCCCCCAAGCAATTATGTTCACATCTTGGTCACTTAAACTTTTTTTACACACCAAGCGCACTTTATTTTTAGCTTGAGACACAATATCACCCAACCAAATGACATCCCCTTGACGAGTAGACATTTTGCGATCCCGAAAACGATACAAGCCATGAGCAACGTGAATCCGCTGTTCCTTGGTAAACCAGCCCAACATTGCTTCCAAAGCAAAAATTTGCTTAAAATATAAACTTTGTTCTTTGCCTACTTCGTTAACAATAGTTAAATGCCGACCATAGGTTTGGAGTCGATAATAATCAGTGGCCAAATCTCTAGTGGCATAAAGAGTCGCACCATCTTGCTTAAAAATCATCAGCGGTGGTAGCTTAGTTGCCGCAGGATAGGTGACAATCCAAGCACCCTGACTTTTTTGCAATAATTTCTTCTCCCGCAGTTGAGCGATTACCACTTGCATTTTGTCACGAAAAAAACTCTCTCCAAAACCACGACCTTGATTTTCATCAAAACTCACCCCCATTTCTTGATAGAATTGATTAAATTCTTTCATAGAAATATCTACAATTTTTTGCCACAAAGATAAGTATTTTTTGTCTCCTTGTTCCATTTTTGTAAACACTAGTCTTGCCTCATCTTCCAGCTCGGGATGCTCCTTTGCTTCTTGATGAAAACGCACATACAAGGCAACCAAATCAGCAATGGGATGGGAACTTTTAACAATTTGTTGCCAATTACCCCAATGTTGAATGGCTACCACTTGTTTGCCAAACTGAGTACCCCAATCACCCAGATGATTATCACGCTTAACCAAATAGCCCTGGGACTGGAGCAAATTAGCAATGGCGGCGCCAATGATAGTAGAGCGTAAATGTCCCACGGTGAAAGATTTGGCAATATTGGGTGAAGAAAACTCTACAATCACCGGATGAGGATGCTGTTTGGGAGGAGTGAAAGCTACCGCCTCTTGCCACAATTGTAATTGTGCCTTTTTAGTCAAAAAAATATTAATAAAACCACTGCCAGCCACTTGCCAACTAGCGATGGTGTTTTTTAACTCCCCTGTGCAAATGGCGGATAATTTTTGCCGTAATTCTTGTGCCCACGCCTGAGGTTGTTTAAATTTGCCAGGATTTTGCCCTGCCATCATTTTATAGGTGAGCATGGCAATATTGGTAGTCAAATCTCCACAACCAGCCTGAGTGGGACGATTAAACTCTATTTTAGGCAAACGAGCAGTTGGTAAATATTTGTGCAAGACTTGACTACAATTTGTGGTCAATTTTTCTACAATTAACTCTTGCGTCAGCATGATGATGCTATTATACTACAAAAGCAATTTGCTCTTTAATACTGACTGGTTACGTGCCAACCGGACCGTGGTTGATAGCTAAACACCACTTGACCATTAATGTCAGTACGCCAAACGTGACTACCCACAGCATGTAGTCGGGCTAACACTATTTGATGTGGGTGACCGTAGCGGTTATTTTGTCCACACATTATCGTACTATGTTCGGGTTTTACTTTTTGCAAAAAATTCCAACTAGATGATGATTTTGACCCATGGTGCGCAACTTTTAGAATATCAACTTTTGTTAGCAGGTCATCTCCTAGTAGTGACAACTCTGCATCTGTCTCAATATCACCAGTAAGAATAATCTTTTTGTCTATTAAATTACAATTTAATACTATTGATCCATTATTTTTATTAACAGTATATTGATTATTTTCTGTTATCAAACTAAATAATTTTTTATAATGATATTCATCTTGCCAAATGTTTTCAGGCGAGTAAAAATGATGTTGGCTAATGATTTGACAACACAAATTTTGTCCCAAACACCACTTTTGCGCATGGACTGGCAACCACATAGATAAGTTTTCTTGCTTCCTTTTTTGCCACACCAATTGATAAAACTCAGCAAAATTGCCATTAGCGTCACCTTGTAAAGGCAATAATAAATTATCAACTTGATATTGACGCAACACTGATTTCAAACCACTGTAGTGATCACTATCAGCATGAGTTAAAACTAAAAAATCAATTCGCCGCCGCCACCAAGGCACGTGTTGTCTTAAACAAGATAAAACGCTCTCATCAGGACCACCATCAACCAACATCACTGCTCCTTTAGTCAACAAAATAGTGGCATCCCCCTGCCCTACCGGACAAAACACTATTTTGTTTTCTCCAAAATTACCACTGCTACTTAAGAATAAAATTAGTCCCCACCCCCACCACCACAAACAAAGTAAAAAAATAAATTTAGACTTAAAATATTTCATAAATTTTCTTTTGATCCAAATAATGTTGGCGCCAATAGTAAAACAGACAAAATATCAACAAATAATAAATTAACCAATAAGGCCAAAAAACAACTAAATTTCTCATGACTAAAGGCGAAAAAAGAGCCGATACTTGGTGAACATATTGCAAAACCCAATCAAGTAAAACTTTCGCTACCAATGATAAAGGCGCGAGCAACCACTGACGCAGATAAAAATAGTCACTCACCATGAGCGAAAGAATGGCGATAGCAAAGCACATCAGAATTAAAGGTGCTAGTAACCAAGAAAACAGGGCTGACAAGATAAAACCAACAGGATTAATTAACTGGAAAAAAAATATTTGTACTGGAAGAGTTATCAGCTGTACCACCAAAGAGACGAATAAGACCCTTTTAATCCCTAAATAAATTTTTACCAGCCATAAAGGATAAATTTTGCCTGCTATTAATTGAGGAAATGGCACTATATCGCCCTTGCTTAAATCTCGCCAAGACCACCACCGGCAAGCTAACAAAACCCCAAAAGTTGCCGAAATGCTGAGCAAAAAACCAATATTGATTAAATAATTTTCTTGAGTAAAGACTAACCAAATTGCTGTTTGAAAAAGTAAATAAAAAGATGTGGGGTGCTTAAACAAAAAAGTTCGACAAATCAAAGTAAAAATCAACATTAAAAGTGCTCGCAACAAAGAAGGTGGATTGCCAACTAGCCAAGAGTAAAAACATCCCCCAAACAACAAGGCGAAAAATTTTAATTTCAAAGGTAAAAAATCTGACGCTCCACCACTAATAAATAGCATGAGCAAATGCAAATGAAAGCCAGAAACTGCCACCAAATGACTTAATCCTAAAATAATAAATTCATCGCGCAATACTGGCGGCAAAGGTTTTACTTTACTGCCTAAAACCAGACTAGTTGCTAAATAAGCACCATCAAAAGAAAAGTATTCAGCAAACACTTCAATAATTTTATGCTGCCACCTCAAGCGTAAAACCGCTAAATTGACTCTTAAAGTATCTAAATGAAAAAAAACAAAAATCCTATTTGCTTCAATTAAATTAAATTCCAGTATATCAATCTTTTTATAGTAATCAAATTCATTGTCAGTCTCACTGGGTAACCTTGCTTTAACGTGATAATGGTGTCCAGGTTGATAATTGCTACAATTAGGCAAAATAAAACTATATCTTGATTTAGCCTGGTAATAGCAATTTTCACTCACCTGTGGCAGATAAAAATCAAATTGTAAATATTCGCTTGTTGGCGAAAATAAGTTTCGGTAAAAATTATAGCTATAACCACAAAAGAGTAAAATTAAGAGTACTAAAGCAGCTTTAATATATCGGTAGTGAACACGATTAGGCATATTTTTTACCGATTAAATTACGGCGAAAATCATAAAGAAACCAAGCTTTCAATATTTGTTAATTGTTTTTTACTCAGTACTTTTTTACTCAATAATTCATCCAGGCTAGCATAAGGTCGATGAGCGATAATTTTTTCGGCTCTCACTACACCAATACCAGGCAAAGTTTGCAAGCTTAAGGCGTCAGCGTGATTGAGAGAAACTAGCTGAGTACGTTTGGTTGGTGAAACACTAACATTAAGCGAATTTATATCCTGATTATCAGTTAATGTCCTCGCCTCAGCAGCGGTTGGCAAAGTAGCAGCTTGATTTAATCTCTCTGTGAAAAAAGGAATGTAATATTTTTGTCCATCAACAACTTTTTGGGCTAAATTTAATTTTTGTTGGACATAAATCTTGTCTACCTCATTAGTCTTAAATCCACCTGCAGCCAAAAGCAATTCATTCATCCTAGCATTATGATGTAAGCGGTAAATTCCCGGTCTTTTCACAGCTCCAGCAATGTCTACCAGCAAATAATCAGTTTGCCCCTTTTCAACCCTAATTATCGCCGACGTGGTGGTCTCCATTGGCATTACTGTCGACTCTATTTCCCCTGTTCGTCGCCAAAATAAATTTTGTTCGCTCCAAAAGAAAAACAGCAAGAGTATGCCCAGAGTAATCATAAATATGCCTATCGAGAACAAGTGCTGTCGCCACTTGAGCAAACGTTCGCTTAAAAATAATAACATTTTCGCTATTTTAGCCTGGATAAATTACAAAAGCGTTACTTTAATTTGAGAAATTTACTTAATTAGCGAATATTAATTATTAACTTAAATTATTACCGCATGATTACCGAAATATTATCGCATAGTCTGGTAAAGTTTAACCGCAAAAATAAATTTATAATTATAAAAGTAATTTATTACCTCTTTATGTTCATAAATTATTTTATAATTAATGATAGCGAAAATTATCCAGGAAAATATTTTTCTGCAGATAAAATTGTATTTATCTTGAATTATAAGGCAAAAACCAGACAAGCAAATACTCTCTATCATCTTTTATCCACAACCACTCTGCTCAAATCAATGGTGAAAAATACTCATTAAATTTAGCCAAACTCACCATTATCACTTAAATGACTATCAATTGCTACCTAAAAGAAATAATGACGATTGTTAGCTAATTTTTTTATAAAAAAATATTTAGCAAACTAACAGACTTATTGCTATTTCCAGATTGGGATGTAAATTGCGGCACCTATGAGCTAAAAGCGAAAATTAGCACTCTCATCATTTAAGCCCAACCTAATATAGGTATTTTATTTTTTTGGCTCAAAACTGCTTGCTAGTAACGAAACTTTTGCTTTTGCGATTAAATCATCTCCAGCTAACTAGTTGATAAACTCAAACTAATTTTGCCACTATTTTAGCGCCTAATTAGCAGTCTTGCCTTAAGCAAGACCAAGATGAATTTAATTTCACTATTATAACTTATTA
>CAUUGB010000015.1:0-19828 GCA_963544615.1 uncultured bacterium
AGTGCTCACTACCACCCACAAGAAGAAACTGCGCAATTTTTAAGACAAAATAATTATCACTTACCTCACTATTATCAGCGTGAATATTTAAGCGCGAGTGAATTAGCTTATTTTTATCCCCGCTTTGCTTTTGCTATTTCTCGTGCAGGAGCAAACAGTGTGAGTGAATTTAGGGCTTTTAATTTATGCTGTTTGTATATTCCCTTACCACAAGCAAATTATCGTGAACAAGAGCGCAATGCTTTAACTCTGGTAGAAAAACAGGCTTCACTGCTGCTTTTACAAAAAGATTTAAACAGTCTTAATTTATTAGAAAAAATATATCAGCTTGCCGATAACTATCAGCAATACCGAACAAAACTGCAAGCTTTGGAAGCTGATTTGCTGGGGGCGGAAAGATTAGCAAAACTAGTAGAAATTACTCTTTGTAAAAGGGCAACTTTACCCAAAAACACTCGCCAAAAAAATAAATGTGGGTGGCTTAACACGGCATTAACTTATCTTAAACTTCCCGACAATCATCAACCTCATTTAAAATCATTGTCATCAACCAAGCAAAATAAGTATCACCGACCGCTAGCAAAATCACGCTTAAAAAAATAAAGAGACTTTTTTAATGCCCAGAATTTTTCTCTCCCACCAAAGTAGCAAACAAACAAAAAAACAACAATATTTTTGCAGAAGAGTGGTGAAAAATAAGTCTGCCACAGATAGCAAAAAATTTGCTTTGCCCTCATTTTATCTTCAGGTAGGCAAAATTGTTTGCCTACTTTTGACAATTTATGTAAGTTGGCTATTAATTAGTACTCAATTTGTAGTCAAACAAGTTACTTGCTTAATTTACCCAGGTCAATGGGCATGTCCGACTGCTCTTAATGAGCAGTGTCAACAATTATTAGGCAAACGCCTGTTATTTTATAATTTTGCCAACATCATTGCTTCCTGGAAAAATCAGCAATTACCTTTTATCAGTAGTAATTATCAAAAAATATTCCCCCATCACTTACTGGTAACTTTTACTTTTCATCCCCCTGCCTATGTCCTTTTAGCACACGGACAAAGTTATGGTTTTGATGCTTGGGGGGATTATACCCCCATTCCCACCAGTGATAATCCCCTCCTGATTGAAATTAGCAATGAGCAGGTGGCGTCTGGTTTAATACATCGCTACCTTGACCCAGTCTTAGCAGATAAATTTTACGCCCTCACCTATTTACTTGCTAAACAGCAAACATCAGTCACCAAAGCAGTGCTAACTAATTTGCAAAGTATTACTTTACAAACTCCAAAAGGAAATTATCTGCTCGATTTATTTGCTCTGGATGAAAATTTACAAAAGCTAGCTTTTCTCGAACACAGTGATTATAATTTTAACCAAAAAGAAACCCTGATTGATTTGCGACTTAACTTGCCAGTGATTAAAAATAATTAATTATGTCAACAGCGGCTTTAGATTTATACATTAAAACCATGATGCAAAAAGGCAAAAGCATTGCCACCATTAGGCAGGCGTTAGCCAAAGCTTCATGGAGTCAGGCTGCCATTGACCAAGAATTTGCTGCTTTAGGGGTGCTCACTACTGATTTTTGGCGCTACCCCAGCTGGCCGGTGAGCCGACACACTTGGTCACGGCAAAAAAATAAAAATTCTCTACCAACCAATGAAGAACCCCTTCACTCACCAAGCAACTGCCCTCCTATCTCAATTTTGCCCACTCTTTGTGAGAGTAAAAAAACGCTCGCCTCCCCATCATTAATTAATCACAGCCAGTTGTCATTAGCAATCAATGGTAAAGCGCCCTCCATAAAAATTGCCAAAGTTACTGGCAAACAAGTTATTCAAGCGGTGGTTAATAAACGCCGCCAGCAAAATAAGCAAAAATTAGGGCAGAAAAGCAAAAAAAATTCTCATAGTCAACTGGAAAAGTTGCAAGCTAAAAGCATTGCTTTTGGAATTTTGCTCGCAGTAGTGATGATTTTAGCTATTATTTGGCAAGTCTTTTATCGCCGCTGAGATTAATCGCTTAAAATTAGCGTTTAGGCGATTGACGTTTGCGTCTTGCTTTGCCGCCAGTGCCAATTTTACGACTTTCTTTCATTCTATCATCGCGAGTCAGCAAACCAGTGGGCTTAAACAATTCGCGATAATTAGGGTTAAATTTAACCAAAGCTCTGCTTAAACCATAAGTTAAAGCATCCATTTGACCATGAATACCGCCACCAATAATCTTAACTGTGACCGCATATTTACCTAATGAATTGGTAATATTAAAAGGTAAATTATATAAACTAGCAGCTCCGGGTATGGCTTGAAAATACTGTCCCACTGCTACCCCATTAACCAAAAAATCACCCGGTTTGGGATACAAACGCACTCTGGCAGTAGCTACTTTACGTCGACCGACAGTAGCAATATAATCCCCTTTGGGAGAACTCATAACTACCGCCGCAGTACTTTTAGTCCCAGCTCGGGGGGTTTTTTCTTTTTTTACCACTTTTTGTACTTGCGATTTTTTATTTTTCTTGATTGCCATTGCCTGGTTCCTTTTTTTGTTTGCTATAGCTGCCATGAGGGTGAGTGCTAGATGGATAAACCTTCAACCTAGCTAAACGCTGGGAGCGCAAACGATTATTGGGCAGCATATTTTTCACCGCTAAAAAAACAATCTCTTCTGGTTTGCGTTTTTGCAAAGTAGCAAAGGTTTCTTTTTTTAAGCCACCTGGATAATTGGAATGACTCCAATAAAGTTTTTTATCAGCTTTACCTCGAGTTAAAACAATTTTACTGGCATTGGTAACCACCACATAATCACCGCCATCTAGATGAGGTGTGTAGGTGGGTTTGTGTTTACCTTGCAGCAAAACAGCAATTTGACACGCTAAGCGACCTAAAACTTGCTCACTCGCATCAATAAACTCCCAATTGCGACTAACTTCACTAGCTTTAATGGTTTTAGTTTTAGTGCGATAAGTTTGCATGCTCTATTTTCCTCGTCCTTTGCTGATGTTAGTGCGCGTATTACTTAATCTCTGGCTGGTAACATTAGTCATGTTAACTGCTTTTTCATCACTTTTTTGGTCTTGCTTAATAGCTTGTTGAGCTTTAAGATCATTGCCACTTGATGAGGCAGTCTTTACTTTCTTACTGTTAGCTTTTTCTTTTTTACTTTTGGCTGGAGATAATTTTTTTTCTGGTAAACTAACTACCAAACTTAGCTGATAAACAAGAGCATTATCACCACGGCGATTACCCACCACCCTCATGCTAGTAAAACCACTTTGATAAGCTGCTAAAGCTGGCAATACTCGCTCACAAATATTATTGACTACATCGCGTCTACCATAAAGACGATGCAATTGCCTTCTAGAAGCAAGATTGTTATTTTTAGCTATGCTAATAGAGTGCTCAATCAAGCATCGTGCTTGTTTAGCTTTAGCTTTGGTAGTTGTAATTTCACCATGCTCAAAAACACTCACAGCTAAAGCTTGTAGCATAGCCGAGCGAGCTTTGGTATCGCGATTGAATGATTTTTTATCTAAGCGGTGTCGCATATAACCTTAATCTTCTAGTTTAACTCCATGTGCTGCTAAAGCTTCTTCTACGACATCAATACTTTTGGCACCCAAGTTTTTCACCTTAGCAATAGTGGAGCGAGAAGTACTGAGTAAATCGTAAACAGTTTTAAAACCAGCTTTATACAAAGCATTACTAAGTCTAGTAGGTAACTCTAATTCCTCCACTGTTAACAGCATAATTTTAGCTTCCTTGGGATCAAATTTACGCTGGACAAAATCAGCTTTGCCAACTTCTGCTTCCTGAGGATTAAATATCTGACTAAATTGTTTAGCTAAAATTTCACTTGCTCGTTTAACTGCTTCCAGGGGAGTAATGGAGCCTTTAGTTTTAACATCTAACAAGAGTCGGTCGTAATCAGTTTGTCTGCCTACCCGAGTAGCTTCTACTTTATAGGCAACAGTTACCACTGGTGAGAATAAAGCGTCAACATTAATTTGTCCAACCAAACTAGTATTGGCTTCATCAGCTAAGCGATAACCTAAACCACTTTCAACTTCCATCTCTACCTTAAAATTTTTCTTAGTCACAATTTCAGTAATCACTTGTTCTTTATTAACAATCTCAAAACCTGCCGAACAAGAAATGTCAGCAGCGGTAACGGTTTTAGGACCATTAACGTCAATAGTCAAAGTACCTTTATCTGCGGTTTGTGCCTTCACTACCACTTGCTTTAAGTTTAAAATGACGCGCAGTAAATCATCACTTAAACCCTCAACTCCGGTAAAGGGATGATCGCTATCGGCAAATTTAACACTGGTAATTGCACTTCCAAGTAGAGAAGTTAAAAGTACCCGCCGGAGTGCATTACCTAAAGTATGACCATAACCATTAAGCAAGGGTGAAATTTCAATTACACTGCGATGCTTATCTAAAACTTCAAGCTCTTTGGTAACAAAAGTGGGGTTGGTGATTTCGTATTGACTGTGATCTGACATAACTCCTTTACTGTATAATTAGCGAGAATAAAACTCCACAATTAATTGTTCCTCAATGTTCTCTCTGGTATCTTCACGCAGTGGCAATTTAGCCACATTAACAATACCAGCTTTAATTTTTAACCACTCCGGAGGAGTGGTGTCATTGTCTTTAATTGCCTGAGCAAGCACCTGATGTTTTGCCGATGATGGTTTGGGACTAATCACATCGCCCACCTGCACTCGGTAAGAGGGAATATCCATCCGCTTACCATTAACCAAAAAATGAGCGTGATTAACCAACTGCCGTGCCGCTGGTCTAGTTGGAGCCAAACCGGCTCGATAAATCACATTATCTAGGCGTCTTTCCAAATACGAAAGCAGAGTCATCCCAGTATTGGTTTGCTTACTTGAGGCTTCTTGATAAAGTCGCTCCATCGATTTTTCACTCACCCCATACAAAGCTTTAACTTTTTGCTTTTCTTTAAGTTGCATACCATATTGCGACAGTTTACGACGCATTTTTGCACCATGTTGTCCTGGAGCTTGAGCCAACCGACGAGCGGTTTTACTCGCATTAGTTTTAAGGGATAAATCTTCCCCAAATTTTCTTGAAAGTTTAGTTTTTGGACCTGTGTATCTTGACATATATTAACTTTGGTAGTTTACCGGTTATGTTTAGCCTTTCTGGAACGAGTGCCATTATGAGGAATAGGAGTTCTATCAACAATCATGCCTAAGCGCAAACGGGCAGCTCTAAGTACATTTAGCACCACATCTCTACCTGGACCAATACCTTTAATATAAACATCAATTTCACTCAAACCAAAAGCGCGACTTTTGTTGAGAGCATTCTCTACTGCTACAGTAGCAGCAAATGGAGTAGATTTTCTTGAACCAGAAAATCCAGACTCACCAGTAGATGACCAACACAAAACGTTACCTTTTTCATCAGTAACAGTAGCCAAAGTGCTGTTAAAAGTAGCGCTCACATAAAGCCTGCCTTTAGGCACTACTTTGGTAACTTTTTTCTTAACTAAATTCTCTCTTGGCGATGATTTTTTTTTAATCATGATAAACCTTATTTACTTTTAGCTTCCTCAAGCTTGGCAGCCATTTCTTTAGTCATGGAACCGATTGTTTGTCGTTTATTGCCCCTGACAGAACGCGAGTTGGTACGAGTGCGCTGTCCTCGTGCCGGCAATCCTGCCATGTGGCGCAAACCACGATAACAGCGAATACGTCGCAGTCTATCGATATCGTCAGCGACTTTGCGTTTGAGATCACCTTCAATCACATATTGGTCTAAAATAGTTTGAATCCGACCCACCTCCTCTGAGGTTAAATCGCGTGCTCTTTTGTTTTCATCTAAATTAGCCCGTTTGACCACGTCTGCAGCTACTCTGCGACCCACACCATGAATATAACAAAGAGCAAAAATCAACTTCTTTTGCTCGGGAATATCAACACCAGAAATACGCAACATACCAATTAACCTTGCCTTTGTTTATGTTTAGGATTTGAGCACACCACCCGCAACACGCCCTTGCGCTTGACTAATTTGCATTTATTGCACATTTTCTTTACTGAACTGCGAACTTTCATCCTCAACTCCCTTTGTATATAAGAGACGCAATTATATCATAAGGCAAACAAATTTGCTTTAAGCAATTTACTGCGTTTGAGTTTTTATTGACCTATAGGTAATTTTTGCCTTAGATAGATCATATTTTGACACATAACCTTTAACTTTATCTCCAGGCAAAACTCTAATCCGATAGAGGCGCATTTTCCCCGCCAAAGTCCCCAACAGCTGTCTGCCTACTAAATCGGTTACTTCACTGCTGGTGACTGTGAGGCGAAAACTGGTATTAGGTAAGCAATCATCAACTACTCCCTCAATATCAAAAACATCAGCACTCTTTTTTTTATTTTGTGCAAAATTTACTTGGCGCTTGGCTTTTTCACTTCTTTTGTGAGCTTGAACTTTACCCATAAAGCAAGATTATAACATAATTAGTCACGCCTTAAAGCGTCAACCGGATTAAGTTTGGCAGCCCTAACAGCTGGCATAATGCCAAAAAGTAAACCAATAGTCATACTCACTACAAGGGAAATTAAAATGGCATTGATGTCAATGGTATAAGGGAAAGTAGGCAAACTCTCACCGCCAAAAACATTTACCAACTTAATAATAATACTACTAACTCCCACTCCCAAAATAATGCCAATTAGGCCGCCGAAGATAGTAATCACCACCGACTCCACTAAAAAACCCAAAATAATATCACGCTCTTTAGCGCCAATTGCTTTCATTAAGCCAATTTCTTTGGTGCGCTCGGTGACATTCACCAACATAATATTCATAATGCCTACACCACCCACCAGCAAGCTGATAGCGGCAATCAAACTCAATCCTAGTGAAAAAATAGTCATCATTTTAGAGACAGTTTCCATTTCTCCTCTAGTATTTTCAATTGAGAGATATGAATCAGCCATACTTTCATAATCGTATTCATTCATAATTGCTTGCTCCAGTTGGGTAACAATTTTTTTGTAATTAGCATTGGCAATGGTGCGTACCGAAATTTGTTTATAACCATGATCGCGGACACTTTCTGTGAGCTCGCACAAATTAAAGGGTACAAAAATTTCACCCATATTCGCGCTATCATCAACAAAGGGGGGTTTGGGTGCAATTCCAATAATTTGATAGTAGCGATAATCGTCGGGAAATTCTACCTCCAACCATTGTCCTAAAGCAGCCTCAGGACTACCAAAAAATTTCTCTGCTAAATAAGCGTCTAGTACAGCAACTTGAGCCTGATCTTGATTTTCATTTTCATCAAACCAGCGTCCCAGCAAGAGCTTGCGATTTTTAACACTAAAAACATGCTCATAATTGGTAATTACGGTATAAAGTTGCTCATCAAGCGTGGAGGCAGTGCCATACTCGCTCTCCGCAAAAGGTAAATACTCCGCTACCCCCTCAATATTTTTGTTTTTGAAAAAATCAATCACACTTTGGTCTAAAATTTCATTGCTTTCGGCATTATTGTAATTAAGCTTAATGCTTAAACTACCAAATCCGGAACTGTCGAAAATATTTTCCACTGCTTTATAAGCAGAGCGACCTAAATTCATAATAGTGATAACTGCTGCAATTCCCAAAATAATCCCAATCATGGTTAAAATAGTACGCAGCAAATTCAGCTTAAGGGTTAAAAGTGATTCTTTAATTAATTCAAGAAGCATGAGTTTTTGGAGACCATTACTCCATCTTTCATTTCTACTATTCTTTGGGTGTAATTAGCGGTATTTTGATCGTGGGTGACTATAATAATAGTAGTACCCCGCTCACGATTAATTTGCACCAGCTCTTTCATTACCGCAGCAGCAGTTTTAGAATCGAGAGCTCCAGTGGGCTCATCGGCTAAAATTAAATCTGGATGCATAATTAAAGCTCGAGCAATTGCTACCCGCTGTTGTTGTCCACCCGATAATTTAAGCGGATAAGAGTGAAGTTTTGCCTCTAGTCCTACTCGTTTTAGTTCGTCTAGCACCCGTGGCATTTGTTCAGCTTTATCAATATTGCCATAAAGCATGGGGCGAGCAATATTTTGTGCCACACTCAAGCGAGGCAGTAAATTACAAGACTGAAAAACAAAACCAATTTTGCGATTACGCCAAGAGGCTAATTCATTTTTATCAAATGAGTTAATATCTTTGCCAGCCAAATAGTATTTGCCGCTACTAGCCTTATCTAAGGTACCAATAATATTCATTAGGGTTGATTTACCACTTCCAGATTGACCCATAATTGCTACCATTTCACCCTGGTAAACTTCTAAATTAACACTGTGTAATACTTCCACAGCTGCCTCTCCCTTACCATACACTTTAGTGATGTCACAAAGCTGTAAGAGTGGAGAGAGTTTTTGCTTAACTTTGGTCATAGTGTTTTACTGTTCAAACTCTTCTAGCACCAATTCCCCCTCAGACAATCCAGATATAATTTCGATATAGCCTCCTGCTTTAAGACCAGTTTCAACCGGGCGAGTTTCTAAGCGCTGCTTGCTTTGATTGGTAATCGTTACTTGCCCATCTTTAACTGCGGAAGCAGGAATAACTAGGACATTTTCTCGTCTTTCTACTTCTATTTTAATCTCGACTGCATTGCCAAAAGACAATTCTTGAGTTTCTCTGTCCAATTCCAATAGTACTCGATAGCTCATACTTTTGCCGCCCTCACTTTGAGTGCCAATTTTATCCATACGCACAATGGTGGCACTAAATTCTTGGTCTTTTAGGAGCTTGTCTTTAACAATAGCAGTTTGACCCACATGCAGTTGATTAATATCACGTCCTCCCACTTGCATACTAATAGTTTTTTTACCCTCAGGAACAATATAAAAAAGAGGAGTGCCTTTGGTTTTTTCACCCACTCCAGCAGTCACTTTTTCGCCCTCATTAACGCTTAAATTTTCAATTGTGCCATTAATCGGTGAGCGATAAACTTCGTCTAGGGTAGCTTGATAAGTGGCTAAAGCAGCTTGGTAATTAGCACTGGCTGCTTGCAGTCTTCTGGCAGCAAAACTGGGTTCTAAGGTAGCCATTTCAATGCGGCGCCTGGCAATGCCTAATTCTGTCAGCAAACTTTGATACTCCACATCATCAACTTTAAGACGGTCAGGATGTTCTTCACGGAATTTTTTCAGCTTTTCTTCCGCTTGAATCAAGGTATCTTTTTGTTGTTCAAAAGCAATCCACTCAGTATGGCCAATGGTATTTTTGGCATCTTGATAAGTATTTTTAGCACCTAGAAAAGAGGCATAAGCACTGGCTCTTTCAGCAGCACTGGCATCTGATTTAATTTGAAAAAGTATCTCATTGGCTTTAACTTTTTGTCCATTGGTAACTTTAAGCTGCTTAATCACTCCAGAAATTTTGGGGGTAACTTGAAATACACCTTGCAATTCTATCTTGCCAGAGCGAATTAACTCTTTAACTAAATCTTGCCGTACCACCTCACTAACCACAGCATTAGCTTGCCATTGCTGTTGACTGGCAAAGTTGCCCCAAACATTAAAACCAATTATAGAAAAAACAACGATAATAATTATCCAGTAGCGTTTTTTCATTCGCCGCAAATTTGACCAGCAAAGCAGTGAAAAAACTTTGCCGCATTTACTCAAAAAATTTTTGACTATCTTTATCATATGATAATATTTAATCCTACTTAATTAATAAAGCATTCTAACACAGTAATATTAAAAAAATATTAAAATCAACCCCAATCTCTTTGAGATTAAAGCAGCTTATTACCTATTTAGAACCTAAGATATATAATGATATCGTGAACCGACAAAGTAAACAACCCCCAATTACTAGTTTATCTTTACTCAAAAAAACCATGCTGGCTCAGCGTGGCTGGAGTGAGAGCGAGCTTACTCCCCCCACACTTAGCCAAATTGACTGGAGCCAGGCCAAATTTAGCTCCCAGCAACTGCAAAAAGCCATTAAGCTGATAGGGCAAATGCGCCAAGAGAAGAAAAAAGTTTTAATTTACGGGGACTATGATGTGGATGGGCAAACCGCCACCAGCATTATGTGGCTGGGTTTGCGCACCTATGGTCTGTCATCTACCCCTTTTATTCCTGACCGCTTTAAGCACGGCTATGGCATGAGTAAGCTAGCTCTTAAAGAAATATTTGCTCGGGAAAAACCTGATTTAATTATTACTGTTGATAACGGTATTAGCGCCAGGCAAGCCTTAGATTTTTGTTACCAAAAACAAATTCCTGTTATTGTGAGTGATCACCACCAATTAAGTGACACCAAAATTAAAGCAGCAACACTCATTCACAGTACCGCTCTTTCTGGCGCGGCCGTAGCTTGGTATTTAGTCTATCAACTGCTGTTAGCTGATAATCATCCCCAAGCACTATCAATCGCCAGCGAACTATTAGATTTAGTCTGTCTGGGCACCATTGTTGATCAAGTGTCACAACAAGGACTCTGTCGTCAACTATGTCGCCTAGGACTGCTGCAATTGCGCCGTAGTCAGCGCTGTGGTCTTAAGGCTTTAGCGGCAAGTGCCAACTGCACTTTAAGCCGCGCCAATGGCACAGATTTAGGTTTTATTTTGGGGCCACGCATTAACGCTGTGGGCAGACTTACCGGCGGCTTAGACGCCCTGCGCTTGCTGTGCTCACAAAAAAAACCTTACGTCAATAAATTGGCCGATACTTTAAGCAGTATTAATAAACAGCGTCAAGAATTAACTGCTCAAATGTATCAACAAGCATTGAGTCAAATTGAAATAAAAAACTTACCCGCTTTATTGCTAGTAGCAGACAAAAATTTTCACGAAGGCATTATTGGGCTTTTGGCCAGCAAACTGAGTGAACAATTTGCGCGTCCGGCTATAGCTATTGCCTGGGGAGATAAAATAGCCAAAGCCTCTTGCCGGAGTGTGGGTAAATTTAATATTACCACTTACCTGAGTCAATTTTCCTCGCGACTATTAGGATTTGGCGGTCATTGTTTGGCAGCCGGGTTTTCTTGTCAAGCGCAGCTCTTACCACAATTAAGTCGTGATTTAGTTGCCCAAGCTCAAGCCTATTTACCAGACATCCTAGCAGCACAAACACCAATTTTTTTACCAACTAGCATTGCCGTGCTCAGCCATCCTCAACTTTCAGATTTACTCGATGAATTTGAACCCACGGGCATGAATAATGAGGCCTTAAGGGTGTCTACCATTGGTAAGGTAAAAGCTGTGAGTTTACTCGGACAACAAAAAAATCACCTAAAAGTAATTCTAACTAAAGGAGGTCAACAACTGGAAGTTTTGTTTTGGCAAATTGACCAACGCCATTTACCATTACCCTTAATTGGTGAAACCATTACGGTAGCAGGACATCTGGAAGTTAATTACTTTCGCAACACCAAAAAAGTCCAAATGATTGGCGAGTGCTGGCATAGTCAAACTGCTTAATCTTCTACCTTAGCTCCCCCAACACCTATTTTATAAACCGGCGACTCTGCTTCTTTGCCATCGCGACTAAAAGCCTTAGCTTTAACTTCGTACACTCCCTTATCTAGAGTCCACTCAAAACTTTGATCATAATTGGAGAATTCTTCTTTTTTTTGATTATTTAAGAAGACCTCAACTTTATCAATACCTTTACCAGAATCAGCCCGAACCCTAAATTTAATGGTGGTAATTTCAGTTTCCTTTGGTAAATCATAAATGCGCACCGACACATCATCTTGACTACCACAGCTTTCGGTGGGGTAATGATAGCGAGCGTCCTCTTGATTTTGCCGCCAAGCATCTATACCAGCTTGAAAACGGTTAATTTCATCTTGAGAAAAAGGGTCATCTTCTTTCATCACAATAAATTCTTTTTCTTCATGTTCCCCAGACGCCAATTGAGCTGGAGTAGCAATTTTATTTTCTCCCTTACAAACTGCAATTTTTTGATGAATAGGATCGGGCAAAGTGGGCAGAGTATTGGCCACAAAATATTCTTCTTTGGTAGGATAATTGTCGTGTGCTGGATAACCCGAAAGTGCATCTACAGTGTGTTTGCTGACACTACTGGGTTGCACCCAATCTGGAGTTTGATAACCTAAAGCAATTAAATGATCAACTGTACGTCGCCAAATCGGTGAAGCACCAGTAATGCCAGAAGCCACACTTTTCATTGGCGTGCCATCATTATTACCCACCCACACATGAACTAAAAAATTACTGTTCCAGCCAATAGTCCAGTTATCTTTCATAGAATTAGTGGTACCCGTTTTCACCGCAATAGGTTTTTTAGTATTAAGTAGTGAATTAGTACCAAAAGCAATGCTTCTCGCTGCATTATCAGAGAGAATATGGTTAATAATAAAAGTTTCTCCCTCAGCAAAAATTTGCTGCCCCTTAACTTTCTGCTGCCGATAAATATTTTGTCCTTTCATGTTATCAATTTGTAAAATTGATACCGGTTGCACTTTATAACCACCATTGGCAAAACTAGCATAAGTGCTCGCCATCTCTAACATTTTTACCTCTGCACCTCCCAAAGCAATGGCTGGACCAAAACGCTGTAAATTAGCTGCACTGGGCTCAAAGGTAGAAAGCCCAGCATTGTAAGCAAAACGCAAAAAATTTTCCACTCCCACATAAGTGAGAGCTTTCACAGCGGGAATATTGTAAGAATTACCCAATGATTCACGCAAAGACACCAAGCCTCTAAATTTACCATCATAATTTTTAGGCTGATAGGGAGTTATTTTTTCATTTTGAGCAAAGGTAGTGGGGACATCGGCAAAAACTGTAGCCGCGCTGGCAGCTTTATTCATTAACAATGCTAAATAAACTAAGGGTTTAATAGAAGAGCCAGGTTGGCGCAGTGCCTGTGGATGAGCGGTGACATTAAATTGGCCATCAATTTCTTGATCAAAAAAATCTCTACTCCCCACCATAGCCAAAATTTCGCCGCTACTGGGCTCTAAAACTAACAAAGCCCCATTGCTAATCCCCATATTAGCTACTTTTTCAATCTCTTGTTTCACAATTGCCTCACTACTGGCTTGCAAAGCATAATCTAGGCTGGTATGCACCGCTAATCCACCAGCATTAACTAACTCATCGCCCAACATTTCTCTAAGTTGATCTTCAACATAAAAAACAAAGTGAGGAGCTTTAATTTTGCCCAGTTCACGCACTTTACTAAATTCAAAGGTAGCTAATTCAGCAATGGCATCTTGCTCATCTTGAACACCAATATAACCGTCCTCTCTCATGCGCCGCAGCACTCCTTTGGTACGTACTTGCCAAAGCGGTTCGCCCTCATCACTCACTCGTCCAGAAAAAGGTGAATAACGTGCTGGAGATTGAGGTAAACCAGCAATCATCGCTGCCTGGGCAACACTGAGCTGATTCATCGGTTTATTAAAATAGCTGCGCGCAGCTAAATTAGCGCCATGCAAATTACCTCCATAAGGAGCTTCATTAAGATACATCTCTAAAATCTTTTCTTTAGAGTAAAGATTTTCAATTTGCATTGATAAAATTAATTCTCTAAATTTACGAATAGCCGTGCGCTCATTGGTGAGTAGCATCATTTTAGTTAACTGTTGAGTAAGGGTAGAACCGCCCACCAATCTACCCTGAATTAAGTAATAGTAGGGAATGCGCACCAGAGTTAAAAAGTCAAAACCTTTATGTTGATAGAAATCTTTATCTTCAACAGCAATGGTAGCATTAATTAAATGAGTGCCCACTTCACTAAGAGAGAAAGCTTCACGGCGTTGATCGGTAAAAAAATCATAAAGTAATTCGCCGTGGCGATCATAAATTTTATTATCAAAACCGCTTTGGCGCACTACTTGATTAGGAGCGGGCAGAGCTAAAGCTACCCGCCAAAAAATAAAGCAAAAAATTAGCAAAGATAGCAGTCCCAAAAGCAAGACCAAGCGCAGTACTAACCTAATGATACGCAAGCGCTGATGCTTTTTAGCAAAAGTAATATCCTCAAAATCACTTGATTGTGCATTAATTTTACGTGCACCAGCTGACCCAGCCACCCGTCTGGAAGCGCTGCCACCAGTTAATTGGCGAGAATTTTTTAGTCGAGAATGTGGGCTATTTGACACTTAAATCATTGTAAACGCAGCCCCAGGCAAAGTCAAGAAAATGCATAGGTTCACTGCCTTTAGAAATGAAACTTTTTAATAAAATCTATTGGTGTTTGATATTTGAATGCATAGTGTGGTCTTAAATTATTGTCCCAATCTAACCATTTTTGCAGATGTTTGTTAAGTGAGAGGATATCTTCTCTAATTAATTTACCAACACTTAGAAATTCTTCTTGTAGAGTACGATTAAATCTTTCCACTACACCATTAATTATTTAAGCGCACTGGGTAAATACTTTGGCAATTGTTGAATGCCATATTCAAGTAAAGCAATAAAATGGTGGTGTTGCTGCCAATGTTTAGTTAAAACTTGCCGCAATGCTTGGTGCTCGGGATAACCGGCGTCTGGCTCGCATAAAAGTGGATAAAGACTCTCATCTAAAACCACAGTTAAGCACTCTTTTAGTGCATGCCAAGCTTCATTGGTAAATTTAGCTTGTAGTAAGCTTGGAGTCTGAGCATAATAGTGATGAAATTGCAAATGCAAACCCTCATGCAAAAAAACTGCAATCAGACGCTGTCCACTATCACCAGCACTAAAAAAGAAATGCCCTTCTTTTTCAGAGTAAGGCAGGCGAGGAAAAGTAGTTAGGTAAATCGGATAATGATGAAAATATAAAGGTTGGTGGGTGATTTTTTCCAAAGCTGCACAAGCTAACAAAAAATGCTGGTGTAAATGAGCGTGCAAACTTTTTATGTTATCTTGATAATAATTTTGGGATTGATAAAGATTTTTTAAAAAGGGTAAACAAATTTTTTCTGCAGCCTTTAAACTAGTGCATTTTTGCAAATCAAAAAACATTTGCTGACCACTGCCATAGAGCATGTTTTCATAAGAGTGTAGTAGTGGCGGCGCATCTTTGGTGCTATCATACCAATTCCAACAATCGCGCTTGATATCAAGGGAAAGACTATAAGTATATGTCATAAATATAAAGTATGCGGGTTGATAGTTATCAACCCGCGAAGTAATTTAAAACCAAGATAATTCCATCACACATTTGCCAGCAAATTTTTCATGTATATATGGATAAACCTTGGGTAGTATAAACGCTAACTCTTTAAAAGAGAGCATATATTTATCAGCAACATAATTGCCTGCCAATGCCACAGTACAAAGGCTCAACATAAAACTCACTACACCCATATCTTGAACCACATCTACAATCTTTATTAAATCTTCGGCAGAGGTAAGATTACTACAAACAGTGCTAACTGTGGCTTTATGTTTATGAAAATTTATGACATTTCTGATGCCATTGATAGTTTGTCCAAACAAATGAGGTGTTTGAATGGTTTGTGCAAACTGTTCTCGATTAATACCCTTAATAGACACTGATACATAATCACAAGGCGAATTCATATAATGCTTAAAAAATGAATCATCACCAAAAAGACATGCATTGGTTATCAAACAGCTAACTATTGATTTACTTTGACAATATTGATTAAATTCAAACAAATGCTCCCACAATGTTGGTTCTCCACCAATCAATATCAATCTCTTCACTCCAAATAACAAAGCCAAATCAACAATTTTCTGTGCTTGATGTAATGTCATATTTTGCTCAACAGCAAACTTAGTATCCCGCGCATAACACCAACAACAACGAAAATTACATTGCCTATTCACCGTCAACCAAAAAACTTTCAGTTGTGCTATTGCATTGGATATAGTTCGTCTCAAAACGTCAGCCTCCTTAGTGTTTGTCAAAGAACCACTTATGATATTAAAGCTTGTTAATACCATAATAATATTGTTATTTTAACATAATTCAATCAATTTTATATGTATTGACTGACATACTTATTGAGTCCTAACTTATGAGTTTTAATTTTCCAGAAATGTATGTGAACTTATTCAGAAAGCCTCTAACAGGAAAGCATAAAGTTAATCAACCTGTAACCTTAATTTTTATATAAACTCTCCATGTTATAATCACTACTTATTAATGAATGAAATTAAGCCAGTTTTTGCCACTAGCACTAATATAGTTTTTTGCTGTAATCGCCTTTATTTACCATACTTAAGCGTGGTGCTAACTTCACTAATTAGCCATACCCAAAAAACACATCACTACGATATTGTGATTTTATACAATCAGCGCTGCGGCCCACCACGATACCACCCCAAAAAATTTTGTCGGCTCAATATTAGCGTCCGCCTTATTAAGATTGATTTAGAAAAATTAAGCAGCGGAGCTGATTTTTTTGTACACCGCTACTATGTGCCCGAAGTATATATGCGATTTTTTATTCCCCAAATATTTACTCATTATCAGCGGATTATTTATTTAGATGTGGACACGCTAATTTTAGACGACATTGCCAAACTTGATAAGTTCCCACTGCATAACAAAAGCTTGGCCGCTAATATAGATTTTACCGCCCAGGTGCCCCACAGCCAGCAATTTAAACTTTATTGTCATTACAATTTGTCTCTAACTCAAATTGAAAAATATTTTTGCTCGGGAGTAATGATAATGAATTTACCCAAATTGCGACAAGAAAATTTTACTGCCAATGCTTTAGTGAAACTCAAACAATTAAAAACTCCCCTTTATGTTGACCAAGATGTTTTTAATTGTTTGTATGCCGGCAAGATTGCTCTTTTACCCAACCGCTGGAATACCATGACTATTTGTTTTGACCCACAGAAAAATATTATCAAAGTATTAAGCAACCAGCAATTATTCATTTTTCAGGTAAAAGCAAGCCCTGGATAATTAGAAGACAACCCTTTGGTAAACTCTGGTGGCAATACGCTTACCACTCACCAAGTATCGTAACTATTTGTCTGAGAAAAATGTGGTTTTATCTTGATTTTTTATGGCACAAAATGTGCTCACTACTTAAATATTTTAGCCACAAGATAACTACCTATTGGCACAGTGTGCTGACTTTAATATCTTGGTGGCAAGTAAAAGCTCAACCTCAAACTATACTTTTGGTTGAACCCAATCCTTATCACGGGGAAATAGTGGCTAGTTTAGCTACATATTGCCAAGCCTTAGGCTTCCGTTTAGTTTATCTCCTCCACCCTACCTTAAACAAAGAAAACATTACTGCTATTTTACCCAAGCACCCACAGGATACTTTGCTTTTTGCCCCACCAAAACTACAGCGCCTAATTTTGCAAAGCCACAAAATCACTCGATTTCGCCGGGTGATTTTTTCTTCCCAAGAAATCAACGTTGGCAAAAAATACTTGTCTTACCAGCAAATATTTCAACTCCCAAAAGAAGTTAAACCCATGGTAATTCAACATCATGGAAAAAAAGAGCTGGACAAAAACCAAACTACCATAAGTCTTTTATCAGCAAACAAACATCAGTTGCCGGTAATTTATCCGGTTACTTTAGGTATCAGTGCTCCCCATCAGCTCAAGCCACAAATTACTTTTGTGGTCATTGGCAAAATTGAAAAGCAGCGCAAAAACTTTAGTTTACTGCTTAATGCTGTTTCCCAACTCTTGGGTGAAAATAAAAACAATTTTATAATTGAAATGATTGGCAATTTAAAACCTCATGGCTTCTCTCCTCACCTGAGCAACTATTTTAATTTTCACTCGCGGCTAGATTATCCTCAAATGTTGCATGTAATTGAGAGGAGTGATTTCATCCTCTCTCTTTTAGATCCACAATTAACTGCCCATCAAGCATATGCAGGAGAAAAAGTTTCTGGCAGCTGGATTAATAGTGTCGCCCTTACCAAACCATGCATTCTACATAGCTATTTTAGCAAGTATTATCACTTTAACCAAAAAAACAGTTTGCTTTACCAAAGCAATAAGTTTTTGCCAAACACCATGAAACGCGCTTTAGAAATGTCAGTAGCAGAATATCAGCTCCTAGTCAAGGAGCTTACCAAAAACAGACAACATCTGCAAGAGCTCTCTTTAAAAACCCTAGCTAAGCTTTTCTCCAGCGAGCAGTAAGTTGTCTTTTCCAGCAAAAAATTTGGTGAGTTAATTGGCGAAATTTAACTTCGCTATGACTTAGCTCTTCTCTAGGATGAGTGTGTAAATATTTATTCCAGTGTCCTGCAGCTTGAGTAAACATTGCCACCAATTCTTCACGGTAATAACCTTCAAAAAATTTAGTTAATTGTTTAACTTGTGATTCACTGAGTGCATATTGCCAAGGCAAAGCCAAAGCATTAAATAATTCCCAAGCTCTTTGCTGATAGTGATTATGATTTAAGACTACCGCCCCAATATTAGGGAAATTGTGAGTAATTTTTTGTTCATAGTTGCCCATTTTTTCAATATTTTTAGTTTCAAAATGAGATGGCAAAAATTTATCACCAATCATAGTAGACATGAGCACATTATTAGCATAACTTAACTGACGTGAATAATTATTGCCGTTGATAATCATGGTTTGAATATTAATATCGTGATACACCACTACCCCGCCTTTGCGCATAAATGGCAAAACCATTAAAGTGTCTAAAATTTCTCCAGGAACACAGTGAGCAGTATCAATAAAACAAAAATCAACTTTATCTTTAAGTTTGGGTAAGTAATGAGCGGCCAAATTACCCGCAAAAAAATGCCAGTTTTTTTTCAATTGAGGATATTTATCAACGATAAATCCAGATTTTTTTTTGCTATCACGATAATAATGCTTATCTAAATCAATAGAGTAAAGTTTGCTGTGAGCTATGTGTGCTAAAGCATTAAGGATGATGACCGAAGAACTCCCAGCACTCACTCCAATTTCTACCACTGTTTTGGGTTGATGGCGTAACAGCAGGGCATTAAGAAACTCGCGCTCACTCAACTTCATTTCAGAAACTTGTAAATAAGCAGGGTCAAGCTTGGCTAAAATTTGGTTTTCTTTATTAGTGGGAATGAGGTATTTCATAATGATATTGTAACACAAGGCTAAATTAGCTTAATCATCATTAAAGCCAGCCACAAATTAATATCTTATAATTTTATATCTTATGTTATAATAACTCATCTTTACTTTAGTAAAGGTGCTCTTCAAAAACCAATCGGAGGTGCTTAGCAATGGAAACTATGCGCGCAAAAGCAGTAGAGAACATGAGCAACTGTGAGTCGCTGCAAATCAGCGAATTTAACCGTGGTGTTATTTTACTACAACACGCGGGCATTAGCACGCACTTTGTGTTGCAAAGAATTACCAGCAACACCAAAAGCAAAATCACTCAGAGTTTTAGCAGCATTCTGGGTGAAGGTAAAATGACACTAAATCATAACATCAGCTGTTTACTGCAAAATGCGGGAGTTAATATTTTTAGCGAAGAATTGCTCAAGCTGGGGTTTATTGACCAAGTCAGTGAACACAAATGGCGTAGAACTCATTTGTATGTGCCGCTGCTTGATTGCGGCAGAATGAAAATTTCTAGTGTTGATAAGCTATCTCAACAACAAATTGATGGGGTAGCAATTTACCCGCTGGGAGATTTGGGTGAAGAGATAGCATACAACAGCGACCCGTTTTTTCTGGCCATCGCCGCCAGGCTATTTGCCAGAAAAATAATTTGCTAAATTTTTGTAGAGTTTTGCCTCGCGCCCAGCGCGAGGCTTTTTTTGTGTTTAAAATACTTAGTAACTAATGAAATTCACGCACACTTACTTATACCAAGTATCACTACTGCAATTGAGCAAAAAA